>JACQJE010000003.1 GCA_016205125.1 Deltaproteobacteria bacterium
CCCCTTCATCCCCTCCCATCAAGGGAGGGGAAGTGAAAAAATAAGAAAAATAAGAGAAAAATAGAAAAATAAGGGGTCAAACCGCTTTTTGCCCAGGAAAAAAAGGAAACAACAAGGGGGTCAGACAAAGGGGTCACAAACAAAGGGGGCAGAGATTGACTCTCCCTTTTTTCCATTGCTGTGAGTCATCAGATGAAGAAAAAGAAATAGTTTTTTTGCCTATTTTTTGTTGTGCAGGAGAGTGCTCTTGACGACGAACCAAAAAAGGAGGTAAAATTTGGTTCATGATCCATAGAATACTCAAACTACCAGAATCACATAGTTTTTTTCTATTTGGCGCTCGGGGAACAGGGAAATCAAGCCTTCTGCATGAGAGGTTTTCACCAGAAGATGCGCATTGGTTTGATCTCTTAAATCCCGAACTTGCCGATCAGCTGATCGCATATCCCAATCGGCTGATCGAGATGATCGAAGCCGACCCCAGCAAATCATGGGTCGTCATCGATGAAATTCAAAAGGTTCCAAAGCTCTTAGACCTTGTCCATCTCAAGATATTCGAGAAAAAATTTCACTTTGCGCTCACCGGTTCAAGTGCTCGAAAAATCAAACGGGGGGCGGCTAATCTGCTCGCTGGACGCGCATTTATTCTTACTCTGTTCCCATTTACCCGGAAGGAGCTGGGCGAGTCATTTTTTGATTTAAATCGAGCGCTCGCATTTGGAACCTTACCTGAAGCATGGCTGCTCGATGATATCGCTGATAGAAGGCGATTTCTAAAGAGTTATGCTCTGACTTATATCAAAGAGGAGATTATCGCCGAGCAAGTTGTTCGAAACCTCCCCCCTTTTCGAAGATTTTTGGAAGTCGCTGCGAGCTGTGACACGGAGATCATCAATTATTCAAATGTGGCAAAGGATATCCATACCGATCCAAAGACGGTTTCCAATTATTATGAAATACTCGAAGACACGCTTATTGCTATCCTTCTTCCGAGCTTCCATCGGTCAATACGCAAGCGACAGAAACAGGCTAAGAAATGCTATTTTTTTGATCCTGGAATTTCTCGCGTCCTTTCGGGGCAGATTGACTATGAGTTAGTTCCTAAGAGTTTTGAATATGGAAAACTCTTTGAGGGTTTTATTGTGAATGAGATCTATCGAAATCTCACTTATGCTGAGAAGCAGTTCCAACTATCCTTCATTCGAATCGGTGATAACCAGGAGATCGACTTGGTCATTGAGAGAGCGGGTCAGCCGATTTTCCTCTGCGAAATTAAGGCGTCATCTTCTGTGGATGAGCGCGATTCTAAACACCTTGAAGTCCTGGGAAGGGATTTTGAGAATGCTGTAAAGCTGGTCATTTCTCCAGATAAGGTGAAAAAGAAGTTCGGAACAGTTATGGCACTCCCCTGGCCCATTGCCATCGATTCGATTTTAGCTGGAAGTTTGTAAACCACCACTGATGAGGGATTCCTCTCTCACGTTTGATGGGGCGCGAGTTGGCCTCCAAGGGGTCACAAAAAATAAGGAAAAATAAGGGGTCAAACCGCTTATGCCTCCGCCAGACTCGGAGGTCGTGCCTTTCGATTCGGGGAATGTGCTGTATCTGAGGTCGCCATCAAAATCCTCTCTCCGAAGAATATACTTGAGTTGTGTTGAAACTCTCATTAGAATCAACCTGTTTCGTGATTGAGGTATATGTGCCGACGATTTTTAGAAGATATGGATATCGTTTCCATTTTTATTCGAATGAGAACAATGAACCTCCACATGTGCATGTTACAGGAAAGGGTGGTGAAATGAAAATTTGGATGCCTGAACTGATCGTTGAATTCGCCTATCGAGTCACGCCGTCAGAACAGAAGCGGGTCATGAAAGTGGTGAAAGAGAATGTGAAATTTTTTATGGAGAAATGGCATGGGTTTGCCGCTAAGAAAAAGTAAAACTTATCCATCGATCACATCTGTGAGGGTAGGGGAAAATACCGTAACAGCGGTGATGAGTGATGGAAGAGAGGTTTCCATTCCAGTCGCTTGGTTCCCGCGTCTTGCCAATGCAACTAAGAAGCAACTGAAGAATTTTGAGATATCGCCAAGCGGTTATGGAATACATTGGCCAGATATCGATGAAGATATCAGCGTTAAAGCATTCTTGGATTGAGGCGGACGTCTGTGTGTCGGTCCGGATTAGCACTTATTGGCTGGCTTGTGGTGTCCATTTCATGGTCTCATACCTCCACGTCCTTCGCGTAAATGATCCCTTTCTTAAACCCAGGAGGCAATTTCCTCTCTCTCCTCTCCACTCGCAGAACGGGCCAGCCGAATTTGCGGCCGGATTTCCAGGCGTACGCTGAGTCAGCCGTGACGAGATGCTTGTCAGAATCCGCATAGAATTGCTGTTTTGTCCTGTACTCAAAGCTATCGCCAAAGACGATGATGCCGGCGATGCGGGCTTTGAAGTTCCCCTCTTTGCCTGGGGTCTCGATGATGGCCAGCTCCTGGCCGATGAATTTTCGGGGGATGGGGTAGGTGCGGGTCTCAATGGTCTTCTTGCCAGAGAGGATGTGCTGGGACCAGGGGTATTGGATGTTGATGCCGGGGAGTTTCTTGGTCATGGGCGGTCCTGTGGTTTGGGAGATTCTATGGAGGGATCCCCGACGCCGCTATGCGGCTGGGGATGACGAGATGGACTTTTCGCGGGGAGATCCTTCGCTTCGCTCAGGATGACGGGTGGACTGCTCAGGCTAACAGGAGAATTGCTCTCAGTGACAGGCGAATTGCTCGCGGTTACAGAATGATTCGAAACAGCGGGATGATGAGCGATGTCCGCCGGCTCTCCTATCGGTTCGTGGAGACGGGTGGAGTCGTTGGGTTTGGAGCAGGTCATGCCGGTATGTTTAAGGCGGTCTGCAAACGGAATGGAGCGGGAGTCGTTTTTGAAGGCGTTGATGCGAAGTTTGGCGTTGCAGCAGTCGGACTTGTTGGACCAGAGATCCTGGTCTTTCCAGAAGTGGGTCTCGCCGTTGCCGATGTAACAGGTGGTAAACTGGACGCCTCGGGTGTTACAGCGGCGTTTGATCTCTTCGTAGTAATGGCGAATCTCGGCATCGGAGTAGTGGTAGTTGGAGGAGCGTTTGAACTTTTTTTCTCCGAAGAAGGGGCGAAGATCGATGTCGGAGGCTTTGGAGATTTCATTGAGGGCTGTGCCGGAGAGACGGACAAATCCGACGAGGAGGCTCTGGACTTTGTGGTCAGCGATGGCATCGATCATGTCGAAGCTGAAGTAGTCGAATTTGGAGGAGGGGGTGGTGTGGTCGTAGTCGGGGTCGGTGAAGTAGCCGTTGGGGTAAATGGGAAAGAGGGGGTTGATGCGAACAGTGGTCCAGAATCCTGATTCGACGAGTTTGCGCAGGGCTTTGAGGCGGCGGTAGCCACTGGGAGCGCCGGGTTCGATTTTGCGGTTCAGGTCGTCGTTGATCGAGGCGATGCTCATCTGAACGGAGGAGAGGGTGGGGTCGAGGGCCTCGATGTATTCGTCTTCGGCAATGAGGTCGGAGCGGGTCGCGATGATGTAGGGATAGCGATAGAATTTGAGGATTTTGAGAAATTCGAGAGTCACACGGTATTTTTTGTCCATCCACATAAAGGAATCGGACATGGAGCCGATTCGGATGGGGATTCTCTTTTCGAGGATGTGGCGCCACTTATTTTTCTTACTGGTTTCGAAAACAATAAAAAATGTTTTTCGAATATCGGTGATGTCGATGGGGAATGGGATCGGGCGGTTCCAGTAGCCATGCCCTTCCAAAATGGTCTTGGCATAGCAGTAGACGCAGTCATGGACACAGCCGCGGCCATAGGTGTCGATTTCAAAGGCGTAGAGGCATTGCTGACAGCTGGTGTGGGAGTTGATGAGCTTGAGGGTGGTCTTAAAGAGGACGCCGCCGCGGGGGATATTTTTCTCGAAGCGTTTGTGGAGCTGGTCGTAGATGGTGTAGTCGAAGTGATCAGGATATTTGCTCCTGAGCTTGGAGAGTTTCTCCCACATGGGGCCAGAGAGGGGGCCGGTGAATTTTTTGAGTTGCTGTGACGCTGTGTTCCTCTTTTCTTCAGGTAATCGCCAAAAGAGTGATTTGATGGGGATCACGTTGGAG
>JACQJE010000101.1 GCA_016205125.1 Deltaproteobacteria bacterium
AGGGAGCGGTGGCCTGGGAGGTTTTGGAGGGGGATTTGGAGGTGGTGGCGGCGGTTGGGGAGGCGGTGGAGGTGGTTTTTCGGGTGGGGGTGCCAGTGGACGGTGGTGAGGCATGAGAATAATTTTGACGAGCCAGGAAAAAGAGGCGATATCCAGAGCTATTCTGGAGGCAGAAAAAAAGACAAACGGTGAAATTGTTCCAATTGTTGTGCGAGCCAGCGACAGCTATTTAGGGGCTCACTGGCAGAGTGGCATTCTCGCTGCACTCCTTTCGGCTTTCTCTGCCTATCTCCTCTTTCCTCATTGGAATCCGATTGGGTATCTCATTCTGCAGATTCCGGCACTCTTCGTCGGTTTTTTGATCGGATCGATTCCGGCTGTAAAGAGAATACTCAGTGGAAAGAAATTCATGCAACTTGAAGTGCATCAGAAGGCATTAGAGCTCTTCTACCGCCATCGCCTTCATTTAGCAGTGGATGGTACGGGAGTCCTGATCTTCGTGAGCCTCTTGGAGCATCGTGTGGAGATTCTGGGCGATCGGGGGATCAGCTCTAAAATTGGCCAGAACGAATGGGAAGCTGCCGTCAATGATCTCATTTCTGAGACAAAAAAAAGAAATCTTGCAAAGGGGCTGATTCGTGCGATTGAAGATTGTGGAGTTCTTTTGGCGCGCCACTTTCCGGCTAAGCATGAAAACCCCGATGAATTGCGAAACGATGTGATTGTTGAAGAGTAGACGTAATGTTAAGCGTGAGGGCGTGCCAGACAAGGTGACACTTGCCACGATGTAAAGGGTTATATATCTTTCCCCTATGACCCAAGAGACTCCTGCCAAATTTAGAGCGGATGCGGCGAATACTCCTATGATGCGCCAGTATTGGGTGGTCAAAGAGGAGTATCCTCACGACATTGTCTTGTTTCACCTCGGCGATTTTTACGAGATGTTTTTTGACGATGCGAAGGCGGCCTCTGAAATTCTCGATATTGCTCTGACATCGCGGAACAAGCAGAATGGCGAGCCGATTCCGATGTGCGGCGTTCCCTATCATGCGGCGTCACAGTATATTTCCAGGCTCCTTCAGGCTGGAAAAAGGGTGGTCCTCTGCGATCAGATGCAGGATCCCAGAGAGGCGAAGGGGCTTCTTGAGCGGGGGGTGACGCGCGTCTTGTCGCCCGGGGTCGCCCTTTCAGACCAGGGGCTTGCGGAGAGCGCGCCCAATTATCTGATAGCGCTCTCTGGACTGGCTATCGCGGTGGCCGATGTTTCCACGGGGGAAATGCAGGGGACAATCTCTTCCAATGAGGAGGAGCTTTGTGATGAACTTCTGCGGCTGGGAGCCGCGGAGGTTCTTGTCTCTTCGGACGAGGGAGATCGGGAGGTTGTTGTGCGTCTCAAAGAAAAAGGTCTTCTGGTCACAGTCCATCTGAAGCAGAGCACTCACTCGATAGGGGACCCGCCAAGAACTTCAAGTGCAAAATGGGCTGGCATTGCTGAAAGGCGTGTTCAAGAGTCTGAGGAGGATGTGAATCAAAGCCCTCTCTTAAAAGGTCTTTCAGGCGATCTTTTAACCGCAGGAATCCTGCTTCTTTCCTATTTGCGGGAAGCCCACCGAACGAGTTCAGCCGCCCATCTGAAGCCTCTTCAGTTTTACGACAAAAGAAAATTTCTTGTCCTGGATGAGAATGCCCGTCTTAATTTGGAGCTTTTTCGGACTTTGCGGGAGGGGAAAAAAGAGGGATCTCTCTTGGGGATCCTCGATCAGACTAGAACCCCCATGGGGGCGCGCAAACTTCTCTCCTGGCTGAAGGCTCCTCTTCGGGAAGGGACTGAGATTGAAAAGAGGCTCGACGCCGTGGAAGAGCTTGTCCGGAAGGAGAGCCTTCGCAGGGCGATTCGGTTGACGCTCAAGGAGATTCGGGATCTTGAGCGCATCTGCAGTCGGCTGGTGCTTGGCTCTTCCAATGCGAGGGATTTTTGCGCCCTGAGAGCCTCTCTTGCTCCGCTTCCCCAGCTAAAAGAGCTTTGTCGCGATCTGTCGGCCGAGCTTCTGTCACCCACACCTCTCACCCCCACACTTAAAGGGCTTTTTTCAAACACATTGGATCGTTTGAGAGAAGAGCTGGAACGGGCCTTTGTCGAAGAGCCGCCGCTCTCAGTGAAAGAAGGGGGGATGTTCCGGAGAGGTTACTCCGCAGAACTCGATGAGTGGGTGGAGCTCAGCAGTCATGGGAAAGCAGCCCTTGCGAAGATGGAAAGCGAGGAGCGGGAGAAGACAGGAATTTCTTCCCTGAAAGTCCGCTACAACAACGTTTTTGGCTATTACATTGAGGTGACAAAGGCCAATCTCAACTTTGTGCCGCCGCGTTATATCCGGAAACAGACGATTGCGAATGGAGAGCGCTATTTCACGGAAGAGCTCAAAGCGCTGGAAGAGAAGATTATGACAGCAGAGGAGAAGCGTTCTGATCTGGAATTCCAACTCTTCTCTCAATTTAAGGAGCGCTTTGTTTCGGAAGTCCAGAGTCTGCTTGAGGTTGCGCAGGAAGTCGCGCTCCTTGATGTTCTTTCTGCTTTTGCAGAGATTTCTGCTCTCAACCGCTATGTCCGTCCGGAGATTTGCGCGCCCGGACCGCTGGAGATCCGGGAGGGGAGGCATCCGGTGGTCGAACAGGCCTTGGGAAGCGGAGAGTTTGTGCCCAACGACGTCGTGCTCAATGGATCGGTGGATCAAGGGGGTGAATCGTTCCTGATTATTACCGGTCCGAATATGGCAGGGAAGTCGACGATTATGAGACAGATGGCTCTGATCGTCATCATGGCGCAGATGGGCTGTTTCGTTCCTGCGCGCTTTGCCAGGATTGGCATCGTGGACCGCATTTTTACGCGAATTGGCGCCTCCGATGATCTGTCGGGCGGAAAGAGTACCTTTATGGTCGAGATGACGGAGACAGCAACGATCCTTCGGGAGGCGACC
>JACQJE010000004.1 GCA_016205125.1 Deltaproteobacteria bacterium
CGATACGGTCGAGCCATGGCACTGCTGGCATCCTCCAACTGCGGCGGGAACACCCTCTACCATCTCCCCAAGAATGTTATCCAGCGATCCAATAAATTGTGCCCCTTTTGCGTGATGACTGCTGGTAAACTCAGAAAATTCCTGCTGATGACAGGTTGCGCAGGTATTCGGGGTTACAATCGTCCGGATGACATGACCTTCATGTTTCCATGCATCCGCATCTTTTTCTTTAACAGCCTGATGACATTCGTAGCAAGAGACCCCGCGCTTCGCATGCGTACTCTCCGCCCACTGTGTCACAATTACCGGTGACACCTCCGCATGACACTCCACACATGCTTTGCTAACTCCCGATGCGACAGGCACCTCTTTTCCTGTAATGCGCTGCTTGCCTCCCTCAATCCAGGCGACAATTAACAGAGCAATCAAAAAGAGCATGCCAAGTATGCCTACAATAATCCGCTTCAGATCAAGCGACATGGACCTCCTCCTCAAGCATTCAGTGCAGCCAACCAAAAGCCTCAATCAAAGTGAGAATCACCAGGATCGCAAAACCGACGATTCCGATGTAGACACTGATTTCCGAATCTGGCAGCCTTTTGCGAATCTGCGCATCGACAAAAGGCCACAAAACGAAAAGAAACGCAAAAAAGCCGAGAGATAAAATTGCAAAGGTCAGCCCTGTCAGTTTGAGCCACGAAAAAGTGAAATAAAAATACCATTCCGGTTTGATATGAGACGGGGTCAGGAGCGGATTTGCCTTTTCCCCTAACTCTGCCGGAAAGATGCAGGCAAAGGAGGTGAGCAGAATCATCAAGACGACTCCTATGATCAACTCTGTCAGGACATGGTCCGGATAGAAAGGAAAAGTGGCGTACGGAGAGACCGTCTGCCTCTTAAATGTGAATTTCGTGACACCGAGGAGGCGAACCAAAGCAATATGTCCCAGAAGAAGAGCAATCATGATAGTAGGGAGAATGCCAATGTGAAAGATGAAAAACCGGGTGAGGGTATTCCCGGAGATGGTTTCTCCCCCCAGAAAGAAGTTCGAGATGTGGTGTCCTACTAAGGGGACCGAATTGAGCAGATTCCCGGCAACAGTGGCTCCCCAATAAGAGAGTTGTTCATGAATAAGCGAATATCCTGTAAAGCCGAATCCGAGCACTGTAAAGAGAATCACTGAACCGATCATCCAGTTGATCTCCCGCGGCGCGCGGTAAGCACCCGTAAAAAAGACGCGCAGAACGTGGAGAAGAACCGCGACAATCATCAGATTGGAGCTCCACTTGTGAATGCTCCGAATCCACCATCCAAAGGGGACTTCATGACTGATATGAGCGACACTTTCGTAAGCAAAATCGGCATTCGGAATATAATAGAAGGAGAGTAAAATTCCTGTGACCACTTGAACGACAAAGAGATAGAAAGGGGTGCCGCCGAGACAAAACCACCAGCGCTTGAGATGGTAGGGAACGGGCTCGCTTCCCAGGGTTTTGAGCGTTTCCGGGTCAATGGGGATTCTCTTATTCAACCATTTCATTTCAGGATACCGCCACACGCACAAAAACAGCTTCGCCCTTCACAACCACCTCAAATTTTTCCAGTGATTGGCCTGCCTGAGCCGGTGGACCTGCAAATGCTTTTCCTTTGAGGTCAAATTTTCCGAAATGACAAGGGCAGAGAAAACCAAAATCGCCATTTTCAAAGCGTTCAAAACGAACTTTGCACCCTAAATGAGGGCAAATATTCGATAAGGCCAGGAATTGATCTGCCAGTTTTTGAATGAGGATCTGCTTTCCGCTCGGAAGCGCGTATTGCAGTGACTTCCCTTCAATCAATTCACTCTTCATCGTCACAAAGAGGTCAACCGTCCGCTTTTCTCTCTTCCTGGGGAAGAGAAAGCGGACGGCATAGGCTCCACCTAAGCCATAACTTGCACCCACTCCAACGATCATAATAAGCGTGGATAAAAAACTGCGGCGGGAAAGCGTTGAGCGGTGTTTGAATCGAACCTTCGAAAGTGAGAGCATAAATACCTAGTGTTAGGGACACTACACTAGAAGTAACTCGTGAGTACCTATAACAATCGAACAATTTCACAATAAACCGTCCAATTCTCTTTTTCAACTCAATTCCATGCAATGGAAGCATCCAGCCAAATCACATAGGCATCATATCGGCCAAAGTCGGCGTTCTCATATGGTTCATACCTTGATCCGCCATCAAAATCCCCTCTCCCTTGATGGGAGAGGGCTGGGAGAGGGTGAAAAAGTTAAATTTTGTATGATTTTCAATCCCCCTCTCCTTGGTCCTCCCCCACCAGGGGGGGAGGAGGGTAAATGATTAAAAATGAGGCGGTGGATTTTGGAACCTGCTACAACTTGACTCCCCCCCTCCTTCCATGCCAGAGTTTTTCTATATTTTTCTTGAACAAGGGGGATCGTAATGAACAAATCAATTTCTGCTGTTTTTTGCATCCTTTTATTTTTGGGGCTGGCCGGAATCGGGAATAACTCCGATGCGCAGTCAAAAAGCGCGCCGGCTGGATCGGTGGCAGTCAAGGCCGCCCCTGCCACGGTCGTCACTCAAAATGACCTCGCCCGCGCCATTGAAGGCTATATTCAGCGCGACAGCGAACTCAAAGGAGGATCCTTTCTCTTGATCGATCCAAAAACGAGAAAACCTCTTCAGCTGAAACTCGACCATGTGCATACGGAGCGCCTCTCTGTGGTGAGCGACAACCTCTACTTTGCATGCGTCGACTTCAAAACAGCTGCGGGCAGCACCTATGACGTCGACTTCTTCCTTAAAGGGACGAAAGGAGCCGATTTGGCCGTGACCGAGATCATGGTGCACAAGGAGAATGGGAAAGAGCGTTATACCTGGATGCAGGATGAAAACGGCTTCTGGAAGAAAGCGGCAAAGTCCGGCTCTTGAGGGGCTTAGCGGTGACTCGTTGGGTCGCGATGCAGGGATTTTCTACAGGTATTCGGTCCAGCCTTTCTTCTCAAGCTGATCGACGAGCTCTTTGACTTCCTGTGCGCGCTCTTTTGGGCAAACGAGAACAGCGTCACCGACCGCTACAATGATCAGATCTTTCACTCCGATGGCCGAGATGACTTTTTGAGGATCGCCCTGAATAATGCAATTTTCAACGTCGATACCGGCAAATTTCTCTGCCAGGATGACCCCTTCTTTGCCGTGATCCGGGTAGAGATCGGCCACCGCTTTCCAATGTCCCAGATCGTTCCAGCCGCAACGAATCGGCATGACTCTCATGCGCTTTGACCGCTCAAGAATCCCCACATCGAAAGAGAGGGGCGGAATAGAGCGATAGAACTCTTCAAAATCGTCGATGGTTTGAGAAGCTTCAGAATCAAAACGACTTCTCAACTGTTTCCGGAGATCGGCCCAGAGATCGGGAAGATGCTGTTCAAATTCGCTCACCAATGTCGAAATTTTCGAAATGACGATTCCCGAATTCCAAAAATATTCCCCTGAGCGGAGATATTCTCCCGCATGTTGAAGATCCGGTTTTTCCACAAATTGTCTGACTGAGAAGAAGGGGGCGTCCTCCCTTTCAGAATAGAGCGCACCCGCGCGAATATACCCATAACCCGTCTCAGCTCTTGTCGGTTTTACTCCGAGGAGGACAATCTCGCTCCTCTTCGCGGCCCAATCCGCTGCAGTCAAAAGGTCACGTCTAAAATCGTCTTCCTGCACAACGGAGTGATCGGCTGGAAGAACCGCCACAACATCCTCTTCATTCATTTTCCGATTCAAAGTCAGGTGAAGGAGTGCATAAGCGAGACAAGGAGCGGTGTTTCGGCTCAGCGGTTCTCCTAACAGATTTTTTTCCGGAAGAAATGAAGCGATCCTCTGAATTTCTCTTAAATGAGACGATCCGGCGACCACATGCAATCGTTCAGGAGGGATCATCGGAAGGAGCCGCTCAAGTGTTTCTAAAAGAAGGGGTTTCTGTGAGGGGCCAAGCGGGAGAAACTGTTTTGGCAAATCCCTTCTGCTCTTCGGCCAAAAGCGGAGTCCCTTCCCGCCGGCCATGATGATCGCGTGGAGGGGCCTCTTGTTAGAACTCATTTCATAACCTCCTTCGTTGCGAGGCAGAGCGAAAAGCAATCAGTCGAAGTGCGAAGAGTCAAAATATCCTCGACGTACTACAGAGAGCCACCCCCAAAGATCTTTTGATC
>JACQJE010000079.1 GCA_016205125.1 Deltaproteobacteria bacterium
AACAGCATCATCCCAAATATAATATTTCTCTGCGCGACGACAAAAGCTATCCTTATCTCCGATTGAGTGTGCAAGAGACCTTTCCTGGGATTGAGATCATCCGCCGCCCGCGGGATGACGGGGCGCTCTACTTCGGGCCTTATAGTTCTGCTCAGTCGCTCAAGGAGATCAAGCGGCTTCTGCAGAAGGTTTTTAATATCCGCGATTGCAGTCAGCAGAAATTTTCAAATCGGACACGCCCCTGCCTAAACTTCGACCTCCACCTCTGCAGTGCCCCTTGCGTTCGCTTTATTGATGAGGAGCAGTATCGAACCACTGTTGAGGAGATGATCGCTTTCTTGCGCGGTCAGAATCGGGAGCTGATCGAGTCGCTCAGGAAAGAGATGGAAAAGAGTTCTGAATCTCTCAATTTTGAGCGCGCACTCAAATTGCGCGACCAACTGCGAGCCATCGATCGGGTGCTGGAGCATCAGCATGTTCTCTCTGAGAAGGTCATTGACCAGGATCTCTTTGGTATTTTTCGCGAAGGGGGGCTCTGCCTTATAGTCATTCTCACCGTGCGGGGGGGTCTGCTCCTCGGGAAACAGCAGTTCCCCTTTCATAAGGCTCAAGGCGAGACAGAGGAGATCTTGTCGAGCTTTCTTCACCAATATTATGAGAAAAATTTCATCCCAAAGGAAATTCTTCTTCCACTGCAGATCGAAGAGGCTGGCCTGCTGACTGAACTGCTGGGAAATCGGAAGGGAGAGCGGGTCCTGCTCCATGCACCTCAGCGAGGGGAGAAGAAGGCGCTGGTCAAGATGGCAGAGGAGAATGCCAGGGAGCTCAGCGCCACAGTGCTTCAGAGGGTGGAAGAGATCGAAGAGTCCCTTCTGGAACTGCAGAATAAGCTGGGACTCTCAGATGTCCCGAGGATCATCGAATGCTACGATATCTCCACCCTCTTCGGAAAAGAATCGGTTGGATCCCGCGTCAGATTTGTCGATGGAGAGCCGCAGAAGTCAGGCTATCGGCACTACCGCATTCGGGAGGTGGAAGGGATGGATGACTTCGCGATGATTGCGGAGGTGATTGAGCGCCGGGTTTTGCGAGGGGGAGAGATGCCCGATCTGATGGTCATTGATGGAGGAAGAGGGCAGTTGAATGCGGCGCTCAAGACTTTGGAGAAACTCGAAATTGAACATGTGGAGGTGGTCGGACTTGCGAAAGAGCGCGTCAAACGAGATTACCGCGCAACAAAAATTGAAAAGAAGATCGATCGCGTTTTCATCCCTGACCGGGATGAGCCTCTCACCCTCGATCCTCGGAGCCCGGCCCTTCATCTTTTGCAGCGGATTCGCGATGAATCGCACCGTTTCGCCATCACCTTTCATCAGCAGAGGCGCGGAAAGCTCGGAATGCGCTCCATTCTGGATGAGATCCCTGGGATCGGAAAAGCAAAACGCCTTTCGCTTCTCCGCCACTTTGGGAGTGTCGCAGCGATCAAAGAGGCGTCCGTCAAAGAGTTGGAATCTGTCCCCGGGATGAGCCGGTCACTTGCCCAAAAAATCCGGGATTTTTTTCGAAAGTCCTAACGCGTGCACTCAAAGTTATCCCCTCTGTTATTGTCATTTCTCAGGACCTGCGATACAAATCCTCCATTGCTTCATGAAGTGGAGGCGCGATGATGCGACAGATGATTCTGGGCTCCCTTATCTTTCTTGCTCTGTTTCTCAGCAGTTGTGCCACAAAAGTCCTGGGGCTCAAGCAGAGCAGCAATTTCACCTATTCGGCGATTATGGATGGCAAGATAGTTGTCGGGGGGGTGACTTCAGCTCTGGGTCCTCTTGAGGAGGGGAAGAGTGTCTCACTGGCCAATCTCTTAAGGACCTCGATATTAGAGGAACGGAAATCCTTTTCAGTTGGCTCTGTTGGTGGAGTTATGAATCGGCTTGGTTCTCCGCTCTATCTTCAGATTTCCAATGAATTTCGGATGAACGCAGAGTTGAGCGACGAATCCCAAAAGCGCCTGAGTAAGGTCTTTTCCGATTATCGATTTGTTGTCTTTGCCCGGATTGAAGAGGATGAAGTGACCCAGAATCGTCGCGAGGAATCGACCACCAATGATAAGGGGGAGACCCTCGAAAAGGTGATTGCGACTTCTACCCGAACGATCACCGCTCTCTTGACGGTGTACGATTTGAGACTGAACGAAATTGCCTGGAGTGGGTCTATTAGCAAAAATGGCATGAATCAAAACGAGTATAAGAAGGCGATGGGCTTGATCATGGTGATTGAGGTGATCAAAGGGGGACCAGAGACGACGGACGATCGGATGTATCCTTACCCCAAACCTCCTGCTGACACAGAACTTCTTGAGAGGATTTTCGAGGGCTTTGCCGAGAATCTCCCCAAAAAGGAGGACTAAACCAAACCCCTCAATGATCCACGGCAATCCTTATCCAGAGGGATTAGATGGCAAATAGCTTTCTTGACATGAGTGTAACAAAAGTGTTACACTTTGACTGGAAAGGGAGAAGAACATGCCAACAACAAAAAAAAGAATCAATATCACTCTGAATGACCCATTGTATCGCGCCCTAAGCCGGCTCTCCGAAGAGGAAAAACGTTCCTTATCGGGTCTGTGTCTACACTTGATTGAGCGGGCGTTAGAACTGGAAGAAGATCTCTATTTTTCGCACATCGCGGACAAACGACTTGCGCAAAAAGAGAAGCGCATCCCACATGCGAAGGCCTGGGATGAATGAACTACAAGATTGAGTATTTGGACTCTGTTGTGCGAGAGGATATACCTCAGATCTCACCACCCGATCGCAGACGGATAAAGAGAGCTATCGAAGAGAGACTTCAGACGAAGCCCCTCGAATTTGGAAAACCGCTACAATATAGCCTGAAAGGATGCAGGCGGCTCAGAGTTGGAGATTATCGAGTCATCTTTGTGATTGAAGAGCCTAATCTTGTCAAGATCGTCAAAATTGGCCATCGAAAGGAAGTTTACGATCGAAGATAGAGCGATCTTCGCCGCCATCGTTTTTTGACCCCCTTACTAATATTTGTTAACACTGAATCAATAGATTCGCGGTAAAGACAAGGCCAATTAGAATTCAACTTTAGGCAAACGAATGCATTCATTGGACGCTGATTTTTTGAAGCGGCAGGCACTTCCGATAGAACTGGGAGGCCTCCTTCAAAAAATTGGAGAATTTAAGGGGAGACAAGAGCTTTTTGAGCATCAAACGCCTCAAGTCTTGGAGACCCTAAAGCGGATTGCGCTCGTGGAAAGCACTGAATCGTCGAATCGAATTGAGGGTGTTGTTGTCCCGGAGAGGCGATTTCGGGAATTGATGGCCCATCCCAGCAAACCGAAAGACCGTTCAGAAGCAGAGATATTAGGATATCGTCATGTGCTCTCTCGCATTCATGCAAGGCCGGAAAGTTTCTTGATAGATGAGAAAACAATTCGTGAAATCCACAAAGAAATTTACGCACAGACTGACATTGTGGGAGGAGAATGGAAAAAAAGAGATAATACAATTGAGGAAAGGTTACCGGACGGCCGCTGGATCACACGATTTGTGCCAACGCCAGCAAATGATGTACCCCTTTTCATGAAAGAACTTTGCACTCGCTTCAATCGGTTAAGAGATAAGGGACAAATCAGCCCTATGATTCTTATCCCTGCTTTTGTTTTTGATTTTCTCTGCATTCATCCCTTTGCAGACGGCAACGGGAGGGTATCGAGACTTCTGACTGTTCTTCTTTTGCATCAGGCAAATTTTTCTGTGGGTCGGTTTATCAGTATCGAGCGGATCATTGAGGAGTCGAAAGAGACCTATTATGAGGCTCTCCATCTCTCCTCGCAAGAATGGCATGAGAGAAAACATACTTTAAAACCATGGTGGGAATACTCTCTCGGGATATTAATTAAAGCATATACAGAGTTTGAAACGAGGGTAGAGTCAATCACCCGCTCCCGAGGTGCAAAAACAGCATTGGTTGAAGATGCCGTAAAAAATCTCCCAGATACTTTTCGTATTTCAGACCTGGAGAGAATTTGCCGTTCTGTGAGCCGCGATATGATCAGGGTTGTGTTAAATCGGCTTCGCAAAGAGGGGCATCTAACCTGCAAAGGGACGGGGCGAGCGGCTGTGTGGGAGAAACGTGGTAATAAAACCACTAAACGTGGTAATAAACGTAGTAATAATTCTAGCAGTACAAAATGAAACAAATTACTGTGACCAAATTGTGTCCAAAAGTTGTAGAATAGGGCGGATCCAATCGAACGAATCAGAAGCAATAGAAAACTCTAAAAGGCCTGTCTCAAGAGCGTGTACGGAAAACCAGCAAAGAATCTGCGATGTTGTGTAAATCCTTGAAATCGCCTTTCTAATCCGCTGGTCGCAGGTTCGAGTCCTGCCAGGCGCGCCAAATGTCAAGCTATTCGAACCAGTAATTTTTAAAAAAAGAAGATTGAGATTTGGCGATGGAAAAGATGTCAGGCCGCCCCCAAGAGCTAGTTGATTCGCAGTTCAAACTCCGCTTATGGCAGCCCTTGAGTAGCTGCTAGAGCCTTGTCGCCAATCTGTTGGGACGATCTGGTTCTTGCCGACAAAATAATGAACTCGGAAGCCGCCTGGCAAGATTTCGATTTTTTTCACAAGTTTCTGAACGAGTTCAGCCGCAAGGTGGCAATTATTTTCCGAACATGCCCAACACTGCCGTGAGAAAGCGACTAAATCGCGATGATCGCCAACCGAGCCTGAAGGGCGTCCCAGAAGCGGAGTCGGGCTTCGATGGCTGTGATGGCAGCTCGTTCGGCGGCTGCCCATTCATCGGGATCGTCATCACAGATCGCCGCCACCATCTGCAACGCCTTGGGGCCATGATCTTCGGCGTCCAGGTCGATGTGTCGCTCCAGGTAAAAGCGGAAGCGTTCAAACTTGGCCGAAGACTCTTGGCACAACGCATGGATGAACTGGCGGAACATGTCCGGCATGACGTCTTCGCGACCAAACGCGAACGCGGCTGCGATCTCGCTCGGACGTCCAGCGGTCACAATCTCAAACGTCGTCCGCATGAAATCCCGCTCAGCGTAGCCGATCTCAGCGCGAGTCATAGCGTCCAATAGCGAATCTCCCCGCCGCAAAAAATCACAAAACGTTTGCACTCGCCGAGTGTCAGCGCCGGCAGCCAACATCGCATCGAGGTACAACTCAAAGTGGCTGAGGTGGCCACCCTGCCCGTCCTCATCGGATTCCTCTCCCAGCACGATCGCATTGATCAACCTCGTGGCCGGATGCTGCGAGGGAAGCCAAGGCAAATCCACGCAGGTCAGCTTGCGCTGCAATGCCTTCAGCAGCGACATGAAGTCCCACACCGCGAATACATGTGATTCCATGAATGCTTGCAATTGAGCGACTGAAGTCACGGTTGAGTAAATCGAGTGCTCCAACAAGCGCTGCCGACCAGGAGCCAACCGCTGTTGCATTTCGCTCAAACGATCTTCTTTCATCGGGAACCCCACGGATTCATCAGAAACGCCGGCCAACACTAGTGTAGTGTCTTACAAATAACCGGAGTTATTTTTAAATTTGTCGTATGCTCCTTTCATGCCACGACGCGCTATACAAATAACCATCAACGAAGCAGATCGGCAAGAGTTGGAGCGATGGGTAAGTGCCCACCGCACGCCGCAGCAGGTTGCGCAGCGCTGTCGGATAATATTGGCAGCAACGGAAGGTTAACAAGACAAGGATATTGCTGCAAGTATGCAGATCAACTTTAAAACGGTGGCCTTATGGCGGCAACGCTTCCGTAGTGAGGGGCCTGACATAAGCAGGCTGGGAGGGCCACTCTCGCTGTGTA
>JACQJE010000080.1 GCA_016205125.1 Deltaproteobacteria bacterium
CGAGTGCCTCTTTTCGACTGAGAACGCTGCTGTCATCTCTTGCAGCAAGCCGCAACAGTTTGGAATTTTTAGATGAACACTCACTTACTTGTATTTTTTGATGGCCCGCTCGGCCTCACGCCTGAGCTCCTCTTCGCGGATCTTCCGGCGCTTGTCGTAAGCTTTTTTTCCTTTGGCCAGACCGAGTTCGACTTTGGCAATCCCGCGAACAAAGTAAATTTTTGTGGGAACGAGGGTATACCCTCGCTGTTCTATTTTCCCAATCAGCTTGAGAATTTGCTGTTTGTGGAACAGGAGTTTGCGAGTGCGCGTCGCTTCGTGACCAAAGTAACTGCTCTTCTCGTAGGGGGAAATATGCGCATTGATGAGAAAAAGCTCGCCATTCACGATCCGGGCATAACAGTCGCGCAGCTGGGCTTTCCCATCGCGGAGCGATTTCACTTCGCTTCCCGTGAGAACAAGACCCGCCTCAAAAAATTCCTCAAAATGATAATCATGGCGGGCCTTTCGATTTTCGCAGACAATCTTCTGCCCTTCGCCCTTTTTCTGCGCCATTCCTGCCTCACGCGGTCGATCCCTTACAGCTGTTTCTTTTATACACCAGTAGCGGTTACTTTGTCGGCGTGGCTGTCAGCTTAGGTGCTGACTGAAACTTGGGAGTCACCATGCCTCCGGAGATGATCAGTTTAAATGCGTCTTCCACCGACATTTCCAGGTCTACAATATCGGTATCAGGAACCATGACGTAAAAACCGGAGGTTGGGTTTGGCGTGGTCGGGATGAAGACATTGAGGACGCGTTGAGCTGTTTTTACCTGACACTCCCCACTGCTGACCCCTGTGATAAAGCCAATTGCATAAGTCCCTTTTCTTGGAAATTCGACCATCACGACTTTGTTGAAATGCTCATGGGGCTTGTTTGCCATGACCTCCATGAGCTGCTGCATCCCGCCATAAATACTTCGAATGAGAGGGATCTTCTTGATCAGGCGTTCACCCAGACTAATAAAGTATCTGATAAAATAGAGCCGGGCTAAGACACCCACTGACACAATGAAGAGAACGGTGATGATGACTCCCAAACCTGGAATATCAAAACCGAGAAGCTGTTTGGGCTGAATGGCGTGAGGGAGAACAGTGATGAAGGAATCTGCTTTGGTGAGTATCCAGCGCAGAAGAGTGAAGGTCGCCCCCAGTGGAACGAGGACGATGAACCCGGTGATGAAATATTTTTTGAAAAGATTCCCTATTTTTCCAAGCAGCATTTTGATGACCCTTGTCAATAGTACGATGAGACCTTAAAACGCAGAGCTCAGTGTGACTCCGTAGTTCCAGATTGAGCCGCCCACATTGAAGCCAGGTGCACCAACCTCATCTGGATCTGTTTTATCAATGTGGCGGGAACTGAGCCTGTGATATTGGCAGTGTAAATCAATTTTCAAGGGAGCGTCAATCAGTCCCGCGAAAGTGGGAAGATGGATCCCCAGGCCGCCGGAAATGACATGTTTATCGGAGTCAAGAAGGTTCTCGGAGCCGGGATTGCCGGCAATAGGAGTCGGCTGAAAAAAGTAACCTCCACGAAGGGACCAGGCCGGAGAGAGAAGATACTCCATTCCAAAACGGGGCACCCAAATATCGCGAAACTGAGAAGCGGGTTCGTAATTTCCAAAATCGATATCGCCCCGGGACTTGAACCTGGCAAGAGGAGATTCGTAACGGGACCAATCCTGCCAGGAGAGTTCGCTCGCCACGAGGATGCGCTGGTCAAACAGCCAATAAGAGGCGCCGAAACTCACTTGCTGAGGGTCATAGAAAAAAGTGGATGAAGAATCAAAACCGAGGGAAAGGGGCGTTGATCCGCCTGCAATGGCGGGTGTTTCCGCTTCGTTGACAAAGTCGAGATGGTAATCGACAACGCCGCGCCAAGTAACCCCTGCGGCAAAAAGACCTCGGCGGTAGTGACCCCCCACAATGGGGGCCAGTGCGGGGACAACGTCCATCGCCATGGAGAGCGTCGGCGTGCCAGACTGATTGGTCCGGACATAGGCCTTTCCAGCCGTGTTCATGAAAAACGCGCCCCCTGCTCCCAGTGAGAAATCACGAAAGATCTCCACCCCTAAACCGCCATAGAGCGAAAAGCGCTGGGTCCGGTTCTCATAGAGGGGATAGGATGGAACGAAGGGTTCAGACGTATTCATCCGAAGGAGGCGCTCAAAAGGAACAAAGCCAGAAAGGCCAACAGAGACACGGCGAAATTCCTTTCGGAGAGGAGCGGAGAAGCCAAAGAGTGTCCCCCGCGTAGGGGCATAATCCGTTGAGACATCGCCGACAACCTTTGTATGACCCACCTCATCGTTTTCCACCACCACTGAGGAGATCTTCTCAAAATGGGTGTCAGCGCTAAAAATCCCCAAAGAGATCGTTGTCTCACGGCTCCCAGTTAAAGAGGCCGGATTATAGAAAGCGCCAAAGGCATCCGGTTCGGATACCCCAATCGCTCCCCCCATTGAGGTCACGCGGGAACCGAGGCCGTAAGTTTCTCCCGTATTCGCCCAGAGTTGAATCGGGGCGATGGAAAAGGAGAAAAAAGAGAGGATAAAAAATAGAATTTTCACCCAAACCTCACAAGGTTCAAAGAAAAGAGAGATGATGCGAGACGCTCTGCGTCATGCAATCTTTACCCCCCCCACCTTCATCCTCCCCCACAAGGGGGGAGGAGAATCATA
>JACQJE010000081.1 GCA_016205125.1 Deltaproteobacteria bacterium
GCCAGGAAGAGGAGGCCGTAGGGAATGAGGAAGTAGTAACCAAAGAGAGCGCCCAAGGCGAAGAGGAGAAAACTGATCGGAAAATATTTCCAGAACATCTTTTTTTCTTTGGGTTGGAGCGCTTCCTCTATGAATCGCCAAACATGAAAGAAGATAGCGGGAGAGGAGAGGATAAAACCGGCAATGAGCCAGATTTTGAGCTGGACAAAAAAGGTTTCTTCGTAACGAAACACATAGAGATTCGAATCGAGGTGAATCGACTTCATCGCGAAACGATGCGGTCTTTCAATGACCCGTAAGAGCCAGTCTCTGATGAAGAAAGCTGCAAGAACTCCTACTCCAACAGAGGCGAGACTCCAGAGGAGCCTTTTTCTCAGCTCATCGAGATGTTCGCTGAAGGTCTGTTCTTTCATTTCTCCTCACGAGGATTGAGAGCTGTCATCCTGATCTGACTTTTCGACATCCTCTTTGAGGTCCCGGAATCCTTTTTGAAACTCCTTGACACCGCGGCCAGCTGCTTTTGCAATTTCAGGGAGTTTCCCTCCAAAGAGGAGGACACCGACTATCCCAATGATGACGAGCTCTCCCATTCCCAGCCCAAACATTTTCTTACCTCCTATATGGTTGATGAGAAGCTCTTTGCTTCCCTTTCCAAATAGCGATCAAAGAGCATAGCGATGTTGCGGACAAAGAGTCGTCCGATATCCGTCACATCGATTTGGGTTCCATCGATTCGAATCAGGCCATCTTTGGCCAATGGATCCAGCGCTTCCATTTCTTTTGAAAAATAAGAGGAAGATTCGATTCCATAGGGAAAGCCGACTCTTCCCAAATCGACCTTTCCAAAACACATGAGCGATTGAATCACATCGCGGCGAAGCTTGTCATCATCATTTAGCGCAATCCCGCGATAAATCGGCAGTATCCCTTGCAAAAGAGCCGATTCATAACTCTTCCGATCGACACTATTTTGCGCGTAATTGTCATCCGTCATCGTGATGCCGCTGACTCCGGTTCCGAAGAGCGCGCCTGTTTTATTGACGGTATAGCCCATGAAGTTTCTCCAGAGCTTCCCATTCCGCCTTGCGATCGAGAGTTCATCTTCCCGTTTTGCGAAGTGATCGAGGCCAATGTACTCCATTCCGCAAGAGGAAAAATGTGTCAAGGCTTCCAAAAAGATAGCGAGTTTTTCACCCCCCTTCGGAATTTTCTCTTCAGGGATCGCTTTCTGGTGCACTTTGATGGAGGGGAGATAGGCAAACGAATAGAGGGCGATGCGATCGGGTGAAAGCTCTGAGACGAGCTCCAAGGTGGTGCGGAATGACTCCACGGTCTGGTAAGGGAGCCCATAAATGAGGTCGATATTGATCCCCCTGAAGCCGAGAGTTCGCGAGTGATCTACGGCTTCCGCTGTTTTTTCGTAGGTTTGGATGCGGTTGATCGTCTTCTGCACCGTCGGATCCAAGTCCTGGAGACCAAAACTGATCCGGTTAAAACCGAGTTCAGAGAGCGTCTCAAGCTGTTCTGCGGCGAGGACGTTAGGATCACATTCAATCGAGATTTCAGCATCGGCCGCGAAGGAGAAGTGGTCTGAAATCTGACCAAAGAGATAGCGGATCTGCTCACTGCTCAGAAAGTTCGGCGTCCCTCCACCCCAGTGGAGTTGGCCGATTAAGGGTTTTTTCCAAAAATTTTCCGCAAGGAGCCTGAACTCAATTTCTAATAATTTCAAATACTTCCAAGATGTTTCTATGCTTCTGGTAATGATCGTGTGACAGCCGCAGAAGAGACAGAGCTGTTCACAGAACGGGATATGCACATAGAGGGAGAGGGGAAGATCCTGACCCACCTTCGAGAGGCTCGATTGGAGGTAGTCGGATGAAAAGGGTGCTGTCCACTGAGGGACCGTAGGGTAGCTCGTATAGCGCGGCCCCTGCGTGTTGTATTTTGAAATGAGCGCCGGGTCGATGAGCACTCTTTTTCCCTCCAGAGGAGTGGATACATGAAGAATTGGGGCGGAGAATACTAAAATTCCATAGGAAATTCAAATTTACCGGAAGATTGATGCCCGGGGTGGGTCAATTTCTGAATGTCGCGTCCAGCTGACATTTTGGACTGACCCAGAGATCATCTACGGCTCCATAAACCAAGAATCCAGACGGCTCATATTCTACTTGAACACCCTTGCGACTGTTGCGCCATGTATCGAGTTGCTCATGCTGAAGGGGGAGGGCGTCGATCTCATATTGCTCCATAACGGGATGCGGCTTCCCCACTACACGGTACTGATCAAACTCCTCTTTGAGTAGCCTATCTATGGCGAGATTCAGGGTGAATGGCGGACCACTCGGGCGGGTGATCTCGTGCACCATGGTGAGCAGTATAAGAAACAACGCTGACATTCGATGAACAGGGCCAGACGGCTTCGAGACAGTTTCTGCAATTCTGGCATGATGATTTCAGAGCTGGATTGCCTTTATACTGCTCATATCTTTCGGCAAATGGTGTTTAGATATGAGTTTTCTCAACAAACCGTTAGAAGTTTCCGATGAATACGGCATGGACGACAAATAAAATAGCTAAACTGGTAATTATGAGAAGAATTTTATCAAAAAAAGAAGCGATTGATTTTCTTGGACTTGACGAGAAAGCTTTTGATAACTTTTTCAGAAAGGCCGAAGAGTTTAAACATAGACCTCGCCCAAATGAGAGAGGAAAATTTCTTTTTGAGGAGGAAGAGTTAAAACGCTGGCTAGAGGGATATAAATGGCGGACTGTGGCTTTAGATAGTGATGATTATACATTATGTCTTGATTTCGCACTCGCTCAGCACTTTCGGGGATATGTTCCTTCTGATTGGGGTTCTGCACGGCAAAGAGAATTTGGACAAAAGATAAC
>JACQJE010000077.1 GCA_016205125.1 Deltaproteobacteria bacterium
CAGGGAAATTGTCTGCCATTGCCATCATGGAGGCCGGTCAGCGCGCGCCGTCGCCTTCCTAAAAGAGCGGGGTTTTAAAAGGGCCAAGAATCTCACCGGCGGCATTCATGAATGGGCGGAGAAGATCGATTCCTCTCTTCCGAAATATTGAATTGATCCGCAGTAGAAAAGCAGGAAACTTAAGACTTCATCTTCTCGGCGCGCTCCAGCGCCGCGTCAAAAATCATCCCCAGCATTTCGTGATAGGGGATTCCATCAAACTCCGCCATGATCGCAAGCTTTCCATCCCATGTCCAGCCGGGATTCGGATTGACTTCCAGCAGTTTCATAGTGCCGTTTTCATCTGCCCGGAAGTCAAAACGAGCGTAGTCGCGGCATCCAAGCCGTTCGTAGAGAAGAAGGGAATAATCAATCATCGTCTGCCGCTCTTCAAGGGAGAGTTTGGTTTTTACGAATTTCACTTGTGTCCAGTAGCTCGACTTCGGATCCCATTTTGCCTCGTATCCGCAGATTTTCGGCATCCCTTCTTCGAGTTCTGAGTAGTCGATCTCGATGATCGGGAGGACAGTCAATGAGAGCCCCGGATTGCCGATGATTCCTACGCTGTACTCCTTCCCGGTGAGGAACTCCTGAATGAGGACAGGAGTGAGATAGCCGAGCTCACGCCGGAGCTTGGAGACGCGTTCACTCAGTGATGCCGGGTCCGTGATGACCGACGATGTTGTGATTCCCGCGCTTCCGTCCGCATAGTTGGGTTTGACTAAGACAGGAAAATCCGACGGCATGGAAATCGAGGTATCGTTGACCCCAATAAATGTTTCCAGCGGCACTGGGATATTAAATTGTTCCGCAATGGCTCTGACCGCCGCCTTGTCGTAGCAGAGGGCTAGGCAGGCAGGGTCTGCTCCGGAATAGGGGATATCGAGAAGGTCGAGGAGGGCAGGAATATGGAGTTCCTTGAAGGCGTCGTTTCTAAAGCCCTCGTCGCAGAAATTGATGACGAAAGTTGGCCGCTCTTTGATAATCTTATCGAGAATCACACGGTGATCATCGCAGTAGCTAAATTCATAACGTTTCAGTTTTTCCAGAGAGTCTTTAAATCGCTGTACTGCTACCAAATCATCTTCGGTCAGACGGTTGTCTTTTTGAATATGGTCTTCCTGGGAAGAATCGCCCAGCAGAATAAGCGCAGGATGTTTCCTGGTCGAGACCTTTGGTACGCGGTACTCCATAGGGGTGAAGGCCGTGATGAGGAAACGTCTCGCCATCATCCCAGGGTCATCAGAGCGCAAGCCAGCTTCGACAATGTTGTCGTGGAATGTAATGCGCGTGAATCCGGCTTCAGTCAGGAGCTTTCTCAGCTGTTCCTGAGTGAAGAGCCTCTCCGCGTAAAACTGATCGACAATGACGCCGCGGGCCGAATGAATCACCACCTCCCGGGTAATCAGGCGGTCACTTGTTTTTGAGAGGGAGCGCTCCCGGCAGACCATGTGCTGTTTGTCAATCCATTCCCAGGAGCGGGGTTGAAAATGGCTCCGCTGGTACTCCCCATCTGTAATGTCTAAAACAATCGGCTTGTTTTCTTTCAGGAGCCGGTGACATGCTTTGAGGACAGACACATCATCCTCAACAGAGTCAAAATAGCCAAAGCTGTTGCCCAGGATGAGGATGGAATCGAAGGTCCCTTCCGAGTAAAGGCGGTTTAAGTTTCGCACCTCGCGTTCATGAAAGCGGATTGCAAGCCCCATTTTTTTTGCCCTGCCGCGCGCAATACGAATCAGAGAGCGGGAGTTGTCGACCCCTTCGATATTGGCGAGTCCACGCTTCGCCAGCTCCAGCGTATGTCTCCCCTGTCCGCAGCAGAGGTCCAGGATTTTGTCTGAAGGGCCGATTTTTGCCACGTCGACAATGCGGTCCACCTCCAGCGTGGTGAGCTCCTGATCTTCGACCACATCGGCATCGGTCTTGAGATACATCGCATTGAAGAGATTCTTCCACCACTCTGACGGAAGATGGCTCTCCAGGTCAGAAATGGGCCCCAATGTGAGTCTCTTCTTTGGTTTCTGGGTGTTGCTATTCTCTTTTGGCTGGTCTTTCTGAGGTTTGGCAGGAGCTTTATCGGGTTGTTCGTCTGTAGTCACTGTTTCTTGCGCCCCTGTGGATCTATCCATTGTGCGTGCCTCCCAAGCATGAACTCTATCTTCCGCTTACATAAATAAAGAAAATTGTGCAATAGATTTTTCGATAAATCGCGTATTTTAACGAATTTTTCGCCTGTCCAACATGTCGCTTTTCTGACAAGCGATGGATCAAGAGATACTATGGCTGATGGCAATTCCAGATGACTTTGTTTGACCTTTCCACTATAAAAGCATCCTATGACTCAAGATGCGACACAAAGACCCCGACCCCCTGCAGACGATCTCCCCCCGTTGGAGCGCCTGGTAGAGATGATGAAGATTTTGAGAGGCGCCAACGGATGCCCCTGGGATCGCGAACAGACTCCGGAATCGATTACTCCGCATATGGTGGAGGAGGTGTATGAATTTATTGAGGCGCTTGCGGAAGGGGATGTGAATGCCGCGAAGGAAGAGCTTGGGGATTTGCTCCTTCTCGTCATCTTTCAGGCTCAGATGGCAGCAGAGGGGGGTCGGTTTACGATCGGGGATGCGGCCGCTGGTATCTCTGAAAAGTTGATCCGCCGGCATCCCCATGTTTTTGGCGACGTAGAGGTCAAAGACAGTGCAGAGGTGGTCCGAAACTGGTCGAAGATTAAGCAGAAAAAAGAGGGGAGAAAGAGCGTCCTGGAAGGAGTGCCCAAATCTCTTCCCGCTCTCCAGCTCGCTCAGCGGACCACCGAGAAAGCGAGTCGCGCCGGTTTTGACTGGAAGAGCGCTGAAGGGGTCATCCATAAGGTGGAAGAGGAGATCGCTGAATTTAGAGAATCGCTCAGCAGCCAGGATAAGGTCATGATGGAGCATGAATTAGGAGATCTCCTCTTTTCTCTGGTCAATTTAAGCCGGCATCTCTCCCTTGATCCGGAAGGGGCCCTCAGAAAGACTGTCTGGCGCTTTGTCAAACGCTTTGAATATATCGAGCAGGAGCTTTCAAAACGGGGAAAGGTTCCGCACGATACTCCCCTCGAAGAGATGGAATTGCTCTGGGAAGAGGCGAAAAAACAGGAGTCCCCCTCACCCTGACCCTCTCCCGCAAGGGGAGAGGGGAAACTAACGCGAGGAGATCCCCGACGCGCCTTTCTGGCGCTGGAGATGACGATGCGCGTCGGGTCGGCCATCTCCAGATAGGCATAACGGGACTAGGTCAACGGCGCTCGATTGTGAGCTTTTCAATCACGACGTTTTTGAGCGGTTTATCATTGGAATTTTTCTCGACGCGGGCAATTTTGTGAACGACATCGATCCCTTCGGTCACTTCTCCAAAAACGGTGTGACGGTTATCCAGCCACGGTGTCGCCCGCTCTGTGATAAAGAATTGGCTCCCGTTGGTGTTGGGTCCGGCATTGGCCATGGAGAGGACGCCCGGCTTGTCATGGCGGAGAGAGGGGTGAAACTCATCTGCAAATTCGTAGCCTGGACCCCCACTGCCATCACCGAGGGGGTCTCCCCCCTGAATCATAAAATCCGGGATCACGCGGTGAAAGAGGAGGCCGTTATAGAAAGGTCTTTTGATCTTTTTGCCCGTCTCCGGATCGAGAAACTCTTTCGTTCCTTCCGCTAAGCTGGCAAAATTGGCAACCGTGACTGGAGCTTTGTCAGGAAAGAGTCTTACAGTGAAATTTCCAATCGAGGTTTTAAAGTGAGCGTACATTTCCATGGGTTCCCCTTTTTTAGCGGTTTGAGAAGGATGTTTTGAGGTCCATTGCCAAATTCCAAATGCAACAATGACGACCCCTGCGAGGATTAGAAATGCTCTTGTCCTATTCATTTTGAATTTCTCCCTGTCTGTTTTACTTTTTAAAAATTAAACTGATCGGAACATCAATTTAGCGGGGAAGGAATTGTTTGGCAAGATTCATCTGCGGATCAAGGTTCCACTGAGGCGATGGACCTCACCTGGATCTCATCGAAGTAGGCAGGCAGTTCTTTGTGAGTATCGGCCAGCACATAGCTTACACTGGGGTGCGTATGATTGTATGCGTAGAGGCGGAGTTTAGGATTAAATTTGAGAAAGCTCTGTGTGCTGAGCTGATCCCATTTTTTTCCATCGAAACTGGCAAAGAGTAAATATTCCCGTCCCTTTTTTCTGATTTTGAAATAGACGGTGTCTTTTTCCGCGACAAACTCTTTTTTCCGGTGGTTTTCTACATTTTCGACAAGGGTGTAAGAGTCTCCCAATTTCGTGCTCCATCCAAAGGAGCGATAATTGCCGCTCCCGTCGCGGTAGCCGCCGAAGAAAAACAACATATATTTATCTTCCTTTTCGGTTAACGCGATGCCAAAGTTCTGAGTGCGGGCCACCTGCCCGGAGACCTTTGCCTCGATTTCATAGTCATCACTCGGGAGTTGTCCCTGCCATTCGAGTTGGTTGAGCATGACTTTCTGCGCGGCGGCTCCGCCAGCTGGAGCTCGTTCGGTCATTGGCCTGGAAAGAATGACAAGAGCCCCCTTTTCCAATACCCATCGTTCAGGATCCTCGTTGAGGAATTTCCAGTAGGGCTTGAGTTGATCTCCCTCGAACGATTCTGACAGGATCGTTTTGGAAACCTCTTTGACTGCAGCGGCCTTGACTTGCTGCAGAGCCGTTTTGAGTTCAGCAGTGTTCTTTGCGGAAAAGTATTGACCGCATCCTGCTCCCGCAACAGAGGCGAGCTGTTTTGCTACTTCAGGACTCACTGCAAAACCGACGACGTGTACCTGAAAATCGATCCCTTTGGCGCAGAGTTCCTTCGCGACAGAGACAGGATCGCCTCCACAGCTTTCCTCGCCATCGCTGAGCAGAATGATCCGCTTCGGGCCGGTGAGTTTTTCGAGTTGCTGTCCGGCAATCTTGAGAGTCGCTGCGATCGGAGTCTTTCCTTTGGCCTGGATGCCAGAGAGTTTGGCTTTAATAGCGGCCGCGGTGTCGGCACCCGTGGTGACAGCCGTTTCGATATCTTTGCAGTCCTCATCTTTTCTGTGCCCATAGACAATCAAGCCGAGATTTCCAGGGAGATCGCTTACCAGTGAAGCCCCTTCGGACCTCGCGGTCAGGATCATCGGCTGTCCATCGAGCTTGCGGTTCATACTGCCGGAGGCATCGAGGATCAGGATCGTATTAGGCGTTGCCTGTTCAGAAAAAAGCACCCTCTCGGTGGAGATCAGTGCGATGAACAGGATGATCAGACCGAGAACAAATAAGGCATAGCGCGTCTTCATTTTTTTCTCCTTC
>JACQJE010000091.1 GCA_016205125.1 Deltaproteobacteria bacterium
GCAGACCATACTCCAGACAGCAGGCGACCTGCCAGGTGCTGTCCTTCCCTCCACTGACAGGGATAATCGCGTCGTAGCCGCAGCTCTGGTTTTTTGCCGTCTCGATAATCTTTTTAAAGGCCTCCTCTCTTTTCGACCAATCGATCAGACTCTCTTTTTGGGGGTGGTTGAGGCAGGCATTACAGACCCCATTTTCGCTGAAAACCAAACCGGGGCGTGTATCAGGTAAAACACATCGTTGACAATATCGCATCGGTTACGATTCCTTTCTTCCAACGAAGAGGTAGTGAAAAGAACTCCCCTCCTCTTCTCTGATCTGAAAATCGTAATAACCAATGGAGATCGGTTTGAATAATCTGAATTTTTCAAGCAAGTCTTCTTTGGAATAGGTGAAGTTAATCAATGAAATCGCCTTTGTTCTGCCCGATAATGAGACTCGCCGCAGGCCCTCGGATGCCTCTTCAGAGTGTCGATAGAAATAGTGTTGCGGCCCCATCATCGATGCGATAAAAACGCCGTCTGTCCGGAGCTGTGAATGGAGAGATCTGAGGCAGGCTTCCAGATCTGGATTGGAGAAGTAGTAGAGAACCTGGTTGGCCAGGATGACATCATAAGTATGGCCGAAAAATTTTCTCTCCAGCAGTGGTTTCGGATCAATGACTTCAAAATGTCCGCTGATCTCAGGGAAGCTCTCCCTGCATCGTCGGATGGCCGTCGCGTCGGCATCCACTCCATATATGTCAAATCCCTTCGAGCGGAAAAAAGAAGAATGTGTTGCATTGCCACAGCCGAAATCGAGCAGTTTTTCCCCTTTGGAGCCGTCGATGCCGAGTTCGTATTTCAGGATCCGTTCATAGACCCTGATGATATGCCCTTCAGGATAATGTATGCCATAGCCCTGTTTAAATGCTTGATCGTGATGAGCGGCATTCTGTTGCCAATAATCCATGCTCTCACCCCTCAGTGATTTAATTCGAGAAAGAGCTTTGCGTTGAGAAAATTAAACATGAATTTGCTGAAGCTGTTCGGCATCGGTTTTATCGAGAGCAAAGGGGCAATTTTGTCTCTGTCGAAAAATTCGTATATTTCCGAATCCTGAAGTATCGCATCTCTCGTGTCAGGCGATTCCAGATCCAGGGTCGAATGAATCGACGCGTTAAAACCGCGCTTGCGCCGGTCCAACCTCACTTTCTCGTTGACGACACCGCAGACCGCCTCACGCAGAATGTATTTGGCGAAGCCGCCGCGGATCAAATACTCCATTGGAACAGAATATGCAAATTTCAGCAGGCGGGAATCGAGAAACGGACTTCGGTTTTCAATCGAGTGAAACATCGAGTTTAAATCGTCTTCATGCAAGATCACGGGTACAACTTCATGAAAAAGTTCGTTCATCATCCGGTTTCTCAACAGGGATTCGCAGTAGCAGGTTTCGGTGAATGGCTCGCTGAATTCAACTTTGAGGAGCTGAACAAACTGATCATTGTTCAGATAAATGTGGTTTCTAAAGTTGGGGTGCTGCCAATAGAGTTCCGGATTTTGCAAGAATGGATTTCTCACAAGAGGCCTGACGTATTGCTGCCAGTCAGCGAGAAATTTGGAGTATTCAGGATGTTTTCGCATTTCGTATAAGTGGAGATTGAAATGATCATAATAGCCTGTCACCAGTTCGTCTGCGCCGGTTCCAGAAATGACGATTCGATATCCTGCTTTGGCGATCGCTTCGGAGAGAAAGGAGTGAACGTAATAAGAGATCGTCGCAATGGGAGCATCATGGTAAGCGATCAGTTTTGTGAGGTGATTTAAAAAACCATATTGTGGGATCTCAATCAAGGTATGACGACAGCCAATATCGTTGAGAGTCGAAAGGATGTTTTCGGATTCATCGTAACGCTCATCCCGGTCAATAATAGAGAAGGCGGCTGTGTCATAGTTGAGGCATTTTGCGGCAATAGAGACGAGTGATGCGGAGTCGACCCCTCCACTCAGACAGAAGGCGATCGGCACGTCTGAGCGGAGTCTCATTTTGAGACTCTCAAACAGGCAGGTTTTCATCCCATGGATCGCGTCGTCGAGCGTCATCGGCTCCGCCTTGGGGATGGAGGGTTCCCAATAGCGATAAGTTTTTCTATTGAAACGGGTATCGATCACCCTATTCGTTCCGGGCGGAAGCTCTTCAAGACCGATAAAGAAAGTCTCTTTTGTCTTGTATAACGATTTGTATCCATTGATGACATAGCGGAGGAGGTGGTTTGTATTGATCGGGAGCTTCTGTCCAGAAAGCGCCTTGATATATTTCACTTCCGATCCAAAGAATAATCCGGCCGAAGTGTCCAGAAAGTAGAGTGGTTTTTCACCGAACCGGTCTCTCGAAAAGAAGAGCCTTTTTTTGCGCGGGTCATAGATCGCAAAACTCCACATTCCCTCAAAGGCCTCCACACATTTTTCGCCATATTGCAGATAGGCACGCAAGAGAACTTCCGTGTCAGACGTGGTCTCAAAGCAGATCCCCTCCCGCTCTAACTGCTCCCGGATTTCAATGTAATTGTAGATTTCGCCATTAAAGATGAGAGTGGTTTCCCCCAATGAAAAGGGCTGGTGCGCCCGTTCATCGAGATCGATGATGCTGAGGCGGGAATGCAAAAGGGTAACGGCAATGTCGCCAGTGGTGAGAGAGACCGACCCCTGATAATCAGGTCCCCGATTTTTCATCAGGGCAAGCGTCCGTCCAATACTTTCGTGGGTCAGAGGCGATTTCCCAATAAAACCCGCAATTCCGCACATGACACAATCTGCCCTCTTAAAAGGATTCTTGTAGGTCGTTCAAAGCGATTTTCTCACCCCTGGCGATTGGCTGCCGGAGCGCTCTGCCGAGGAGTTTCTCTTCATCTTTGGGGGGGATCCCTCCGCCAGGCCGGAGCCAGGCAATATCCTCTCTCGTCAAGAGGCGCCCTGCAGGGAGATCACGTATCGCAGTGGCTGAGCGGCGCATTTTGAGCAAGTTTCCTTTTTCTCCCTCCTCCATTTTTTTCACGCCATCCCCGAGGAGTATTTCCACCTCTCTGATGCGCTGTACGAGATCTTTCATCTCTTTCGGATCGGCAGAGAGGCAATGATCGCGGAAATCCGAATAATTCTTATCTTTGGTAAAGTGTTTTTCGATCACGCGGGCTCCCAGCGCCACTGCCAGCAGAGGAGCTTCGATGCCGAGCGTGTGATCGGAGTAGCCGATAGTCAGATCGAGAGAAAGGAGAGACTGAATCGCCAACAAGTTCGCGTCATGTGGAAGGGTGGGATAACTGGAAACACAGTGGAGAAAGGCCATTTTGGATTTCAGTTGATCTGCTGAATAGACCTTGCTGACGAATCTTCTGATTTCGATTATTTCAGGCATTGTCAGGAAACCGGTCGACAAGAGGATCGGTTTTCCAAGCCGGACGACAAAGGAGAGGAGGGGATAAAAATCGTTGTCACCTGATGCAATTTTGAACGCCGGAACAAGGCTGTTGAGAAAACGGGCACTTTCGATATCAAAAGGGGTCGACAAAAAAAGGACCCCCTCTTGTCGGGCCGTCCTGCTCAGGCTTTCAAACTCGGAATCGCTCAACTGAAATTTCCTGAGCTGTGTCAGTCGATCCTTTTCCTTTGGGGAGATCAATCTCTCTGGCACAATGGTTTGAAACTTGACCGCATCTGCGCCAGCCTCTGCCGCCAAGCCGATCAACTCTTCGGCTAGAGTAAAATTCCCCTCGTGATTGCTGCCAATCTCTGCAATGATAAAGACTTTCTGATCGGTATCGTGAGAATCAATAATCATGGCCGGCACCCATTTGATCCAGGACAAAACCGCTCAAGGTCAAAAGTTTGTCATAGGGATGAACGATCTCATGGAGCGATTCACGACTCTCTGAAAAGAGAGCTTCTCTGATCCATAAGCACTTATCGCGCGCACAAATGAGGAATCCCCGTTTTGTGATGCGATAAATGCGGCCCGGTTCTCCAAAGAAATCGAAATCGTGCAACTCGGAAGAGACCAGTTTCACTTTTCGGCCCCGATAAAATGTGAAGGCAGAAGGATAAGGGGGGGCGAGGGCGCGAATCCGGTTGTGGATTTCCATCGCCGTAAGTCTATCCCATAAGATGAGCCCATCTTCTGGGAAGCGAAGAGGATAGTATGAGGCCTCTTCCCGAATTTGTCTGCTTGGGGCGAGCGTCCCGTTTCTGATTCCAGAGAGAGTTTTCAACAGCAGAAGAGGAAATTCCTCAGCGGCGAGGTCATGCAGCGTTTTGATGGTGTCCTTCAGGGAGATGGGGAACGTTTTTTCCTGGAGAAGATCTCCCGTATCAATCCCCTTGTTCACCTTTATGATGGAGAGAGTGAAGGATGTCTCCCCATTGATCAGGGCCCAGTTCATAGGGGAAGAGCCGCGGTATTTAGGGAGTTTCCCGGCATGCAGATTGAGGCACATGATGCGGGCGAGACGGAGGATCTTTTCTTTTATGATTTTTCCATAACCCGCGAGGATCAAAAGATCCGGTTCTATTTCCATTAACAGTTTTTCAATTTCCTCTGAATTCGGATCGGTAGGGAGAAGAGTCCCGAGATTATTTTTTTTGAAAGGGAGAGGATCTCTTCATCCCAGAGATGACCCGAGTCAGGCTGGAGGATGACGAGCTTCACTTCATAGCGATGCTCCAATACGGCCTTTAAACAGCTGAATCCCCTTTGTCCTTTCGCAAAAAATACCATTCTCATATGTATATTGGCTTTACAGAAGAAACATCGGGAAGTTTTTCCGTCTGTTTGAATTTATCAAAGAGGGTTCGATACCATTCAATATATCTCACAAAACCTTTCTCGAGAGGATATTGCGGTTGATAACCGATTAAGTTTTGCGCTTTCTCAACAGAGAGCGTTCCTCGGGCAGGCATGAGCTTGTCTTTAGGAAGATAAGTGATTTTGATGCCTTGGAAATACTCGGAGAGAATGACAGCCATTTCTGATATCGATCGCGATGCGCCAAAGGTCAGATTAAAGATCTGATTTTTTGAATTTTCGTTTTCCAGAATTTTAACGACCCCCCCCACAAGATCCCCAATGTAGGTAAAGTCGAGGCGGTCCGAGCCATCTCCATTAAGCGAGATGTCTAAACCGTTGAGAGCATTTTCAATGAAGATCTGCCCGATTCTTCGACTGACACAGCGCTCCCCATACAAGGCAGAGGGCCGGACAATCGTGTACGGAAGGCCAAAGACCTGATTGTAGGCAATGACTATTTTTTCGCCCGAAAACTTCAAGGCCCCATAAATGCCGAGAGGTTCACAGAGAGTTTCTTCCGTCACCATGCCGGTGGTGAAGTTGCCGTAAACCATGCTCGATGAAAAGTAGATAAAGTGTGAGATGCCATGCTTAGGGTTGCGGGCAATATCGAGGGCATTTTCCAACGTGCGGAGACTGTGATCAAAAGTGGAATGGGGATCTTTATTCGAGAGATTCGCATGAGCTACTGCAGCAAGGTGGATAATCGTATCTCCCTTCAGATCTCCGATCACCTGGCACAATTTGTCATAATCTCTGGAGTCGACTTCAACAAAGGGGATCTTCTTTTCTCTGAGAAGAGCGAGTCTTTGATGAAGAATATGCAAGTAAAGCTTCGCATTCGGAATCGCATTTGCATTTTTCTGGAAGCTGTAAATATTGTTTACACCGAGGCTGTCAAGGACATAAACTTCGGCCCCGAGACCTTTTAATCTCAAAGCGAGATTGTGGCCGATAAATCCAGCTCCTCCAATGAGGATTATTTTCCGATTCTCCAGAGTTCTCATTTAAATGACCCCTTCTTGATCATTTCGATCGCTTTTTTAAATGTTTCTGCGATGACCAACATCTGTTCTTCCTTTAAATGCGGCCCGACGGGGAGAGCAATAGAATGCTTGCTGATCGATGCTGCGACTGGAAAACCCGCCTCCCTATGACCATATTTGGCTTGGTAATAATGCATGAGGGGTACGGGCTGGGGATAATAGATGCTGGTTCCCACCCCATTCTCATTCAAATATTTCACGATCAGATTGCGATGGGAGGCCGCCTTTCCTGTGAGATGAACGGACAAACAGTAATAACTGCTCCGATACTCTCCAGCAGTTGTTTTAAATTGGCGAATTTCATCCAGTTGGGAGAGTTCTCTGCTTAGAATCTCATGATTTCTCTGGCGTTGTTTTAAAAAAAGAGCAACTTTTTTAAGCTGTTCAATCCCCAGCGCCGCCTCGATTTCATTGAGCCTGTAGTTAAATCCGATGGAAGTGACATCATATAAGCCGGGCAGAGTTCTTTCGCCAATCGTTCGATCATAACCAAAAGCTTTGAGCTGGGAGACTCGCTTGGAAATCTGCTCATCCTGAGTGATGAGCATCCCCCCTTCAATAGTGGTCATATGTTTGACCGGATAAAAGGAAAAACAGCCGACATCCCCAAAGAGGCCGACATGACACCCTTTAAAATAACTCCCGATTGCCAGAGCACAGTCTTCAACCACGAACAAGCTCTTTTTCTTTGCGATTTCTGCCACCCGTTCCATGTTGACGGGCATCCCAAGATAATGGACCACGGAGAGGGCGCGAGTCCTGGGTGTGATCGACTTTTCGATCTGGTCAAGATCAATATTCCCCGTTTCACTCTCTGCATCCACAAAGACCGGCCTGGCGCCGCAGAGTTCTACTGCGTGAGCAGTAGCCACATGAGTTTGAGCGGGAACAATCACCTCATCCCCTGCTCCTATTCCAAGATAGACATAGGATAAGTGGAGCGCGGCAGTACAAGAGGAAACAGAGACCGCGAAGGGAGCCCCCGTGAATTTTGCAAAGGAGGTCTCAAATTCCTTAGTAAGAGGGCCATGGACCAAAATAGGCCCATCTAAGACTTTCAGGACAGCCCTTTTTTCTTCCTCAGAGATCATCGGCCGCGCAAAGGGGATGGCGGGTGATTTTGCCTGCATCCGTTTCTCCTAAATATATTCCACTTCAATCCATTTTTTTTCTTTAGCCGCTTTTTCAATAGCGAACGCGATTGACATGCTGCGAAAGATCTCTTCTGTAGAGATGATGGGTGTTCTGTTCTTCACGATCGCTTCCACAAAATCATACAAAAGATCCCCTTTCCTGACACCTGGATAGGCTTCTGTAATCTCTGTGGGGGACTGATGAGGATCTGCCGATTCGAACAATAGGCCATTCTTCATTCCATTACAGAAAGTACCTTTCGTACCATACAAAGAGAGTTCATGGAAATGGGGGAAAATACAACTGAAGTTAGCTGATACTTTTCCTAAGGCGCCGCTTTGAAATTTGAGCAGTCCGATCACAAAGTCGTTATACCGGAATGAGGATCCAGCGGTTGCCATCTGATTGCCGCAAGCTGAGACTTCGACGACGTGATCGCCTGTCAGCCAGAGCAAGAGATCGATCATATGGATCCCTCCCCCTAAGACGACCGAATAGAAGTCGATCTGACCTCGCCAGCCATCTGTTATCTTATGTCTCCGGCCATAATTGTAGCTCCCCTCCGCGAAATAGAGCTGACCCAGCCGGTTTTCGGTGACCCTGTTCTTGAGCCACTGGAACCGAGGGGACATGCGAAGAATCAGATTGGAAGAGAGTTTGAGCGATCTCTGCTGGGAGAGGAGGGAGCGGATATGTTTCAGCTCTTCTCCATGAAGGCAGAGCGGTTTTTCGACAAAGAGATGCTTTCCAGACTGAATCGCCCTGACCATCTGTTCATAGTGGTCAGAGTCATATGAAGCAATAGAGACGACATCGATATCGGGATCCTGAAGAATCTCATCTGCGCAATGTGTCAGGCGCATGTCGGGGTATTTCTGACGCATTTCTGCCAGTTTTTCTTCGGAGAAATCGCACAATGCGACAACCTCGCAGTTGGGGTGTGCCTGGTAACCTGCGATATGCGCTTCTCCCACCCCTAATCCAATGATGCCTGCTTTCAATTTCATCAACGAGCCGCCATTACACCTTGTCGGTTCTCACAATAAAGCCGCACAATCGTTTTCCAGTCATATTCTAAAAAGGATCCTGATAAACGCTGCGTAACCTGCTTAAATAACAGCCAATCCTCTTCCGTGTCTATACAGAGGTTGATATCGGAATAGTCTCTGTCGCTTGTTTCGACGTTATAAATCTTGAACTTGCCCGCGTTTCTGTAAAAAAAAGGTGTCACATGTTCCAAGTCGGCAGATTCTCTCATCTGGGAATAGGACTCGCAGTAGGTTTCTGCCCGGAAAATTTCAAAACTTTGTCCTTTGGGAAAAGTTTTGTGCCAAATATTCGTCACAATGTCGTACTGCCCGGTTTCGAAAATCCCGATACCTGCGTCGATCAGACGAGAGTCGAGCCAGGGACTATCGCCGCTGATTCGCACGAAGGATGGCAAGCGATAATGGCGGATCAGATCGAAAAAACGCCGAGCCACGTTCTGAAGATCACCGCGAAAACACTCTATATTTTTTGAACGACAGTAATCTGCAACAGCATGGTCGGAAGGGTCTGCCGAAGTCGCAACGATCAGGTGATCGAGTTTCTGACTCCCTTTGAGCCGGTCGATCAGGTATTCTAAAAGAGGTTTGTGATCCTCCAGGGCCAACAGAACCTTTCCGGGAAGACGACTCGATCCCATTCTGGCTTGAATGATCGCAGTTGTATTCACACTGACACTCCACTGAGGCTCTCATACCGAGCTTTGTTTCGGGTGGCAAGTTTTTACCTTTATCATCGGTGAATGACAAGTGAAGGGAGGTGGAGGATTTTGGGTAGAACTGGATTTTGCTTTGTGTTAAAGGTACGCCCTACTCATTGTATAGATCGTGTGCTGTTTTTCGGTGGAGGTTCCAGCATGTTAGTTCTTGCTACAAAGCGAAAGTACGTTTCACTATTCTCGCTTTTAACATTGGGTCTACTGCTGATTCTATTTAGTTTTATTGTCTCTTCTCCCGCTCTCCTTTCCTTTATTGGTTCCAC
>JACQJE010000100.1 GCA_016205125.1 Deltaproteobacteria bacterium
GCGCTCCTTCATTATTTGGCCGGTTCAGCAGAGGAGGCGAAGAAGATTCTCCAGCGCGCCATTGCCCGCTTTCCAAAAGATGCCTACAACTATGGGGTGCTCGGTTACATTCAGATGGAGGAAGGGGACAGGGAGGGGGCGAAAGAGTCTTTTCGTCTTGCCCTGCGCTATAATTTCCAGCACAAGCTTGCACACCTCTTGTTGGGAAAATGTTATCTCCTCGACAAAGAATACGAACTGGCCCGCACCCATTTTCAGCGCGTCCTCTCATTTGATAATCGATCCGTTCTTGCCCATGATGGAATAGGCGAAGTTTACTTCGCACTTGGTTCGAAGGAGAGCGCGCTCCAGGCTTGGCAGAGGGCGGGTGAGCTCGATCCTACGTATATTCCGTCTCGTCGCAGGCTTTTAGAATTTTCACCGAAAAATAGAGATTGAAAATCTCTATTTTCCTCAAACTGGCAATATTCTTCGCGATACTTCGTCAGAGGCCCATTTGTCTCCTCGACGTACGGGTGAAGTACGCCTGCGTCGCCAAATAGTCCTCTTCCTCGTCTCGCTTGAATCTTGCCAGTTTACCCAAAAATCTATGTCTATTTTTGGGTTTCAACGCAGCCCTGATTTATGGATCAAGGTCAAATGAGCGGCCTGTCGTAGATTCGGTATTCTTTGTACAGCGTCCCTCCGAGCTGACGGACGGCTTTGTTCACCGGTTCATTGTCCTCGAGGATCCACGACATCTCCCCCCGCGCGCATCCGAGTTTTTGGGCTCTCTGCATCATTTCCACATAGCAAAGGACCCCGAGTCCTTTTTTCTGATACTCCTGAACCATCCCGAGGGTGATGGCGCGCATGCTCTTGATGTATTTCCACTTGCGGAAAAATTTCAAAAAACCAAACGGAAAGAGGCGTCCGTTGAGGTGGATGAGGAGGTCATTGGCATTCGGAATGGTCAAGCCAAAGCCGACCGGCGCTTTGTCCACTTCGACGACAAAGGCGAGAGAGGGTTCGATGATTTGCTTGAGCTCTGCCGATTTATAAGCGAACTCCTCCTCCGTCATCGGCACAAAACCCCAGTTCCTGCTCCATGCATCGTTATAAATGTGGCGGACTCTTTGAACCTCTTCATCAAACTTCTTCAGGTTGATTTCTCGTATCACGGCTCGCTCTTTCTGACGAATCGCCTCAGCCATCTGAACTAAAGGAGCGGCGAGGGGAGCCGATGCATCAAGGTAATAGGCATAAAGATCTTTCGCTTTAGCGAAGCCGCACGATTCAAGAAGTTGCGCATAATAGGGGGGATTGTATGTCATCATCACGTACGGTTTATGTTCAAATCCCTTGATGAGAAGCCCGCACTCATCGTTGGTCGAGAGGTTCATAGGGCCTCTCAGCACCTTCATCGAGCGGCTCTGAATCCATTCGCGCGTTGTTTCAAACAGAGCGGCCGCCACATGTGTGTCGTCGATCGCTTCAAAGAGCCCAAAAAATCCGGTCTGGTCCCGATAGTAGGTGTTGTGCTGGCGGTTGATAATGGCGGCGATTCGTCCGGCCGGTTCATTCCCTTTCATCGCGAGGAAGAGTTGGGCTTCGGAATGGCGAAAAAATGGATTTTTCTTCGGATTGAGAAGTCCTTTCATCTGCGCAAAGAGCGGGGGAACCCAGTTCGGATCTCCCGCATAGATTTTCCATGGGAGTTGAAGGAACGTGTCAAAATGCTTGTCCCTATATGAGACGGGAATAATTTTTATCGCGTTGCAGCAGTTTTCCATTTTGCCTCTCCTCAACGATCTCCCTGATCTCCGATGTAACTGAGAAAGGAAGGGTATGTCAATCGCATGGCAGGGTCCCGGCAAAGTCATGACAGCGTGGCATGGGGATCTCTCTCAAGGTGGGCAGAATACGGTCCCCTCTCGTTACGAAGCTCGGCCGCACAATTGATTTTTTAAATTTCCTGTAGATTTTTTCTTTCAGCATGGTATGCTCGAACTACTTTGTGAGTCGAAAGGAGGTGATTCCGACAGTACTCATCGATTTGCCAGCCAGTTTAGCATTAGGGCATCTTTTTGCCGTGATTGGGAGCCGGGCTCTCGAGCAATACTATAAAAAGTTTGCCGATACCTACATGAAACCGCTCTCATTTGCGATGCTCTATATGATCGGCTGTTACGTGCCGATTACGGGGTACTTTTACTTTGCGTATCCGGCCTGGAGTCTAAACTATCTCTGGGACCCTGAACGGATCCCCTGGTTTTTGGGTCTGATCGTCGTTCCAGGCTACGCCATGATGGCGTTTATCGGCTGGGTGAGTGCCGCTTTCTGGATTGTCCGCAAAAAGAGTTGGGTGGCTTGCCTGCAGCTTTTCTGGGCGCTCTCTCTGGTTGCTGTTGTCTGTTGGCTGACGTCTGACGCATTCCTGCATATTGGCGATTATGCGCAATTCCAGCTTGGAGAGGCCCCTCTTCTTTGGAAGGAGCGGGGATTTTTTGTGATGATGATGGTGATGGGGGGGCTGTTGACAGCCGGGGCGCTTGTTGCGGGTTACGCGATATGGAGGGAAGGGCGCCGCTATCACGCATCGATTCGATTGGGATCGTCATAGATAGTGTTTCATGAGGAGGGTTCCTCGGAATGCCACAGGAGGTGGGATGTGTGGAGTTTTTGCGGCTCGACGTCTCTCATATCAAATGGGATGAGGAGATCCTGATCCTCGACATCGAGTTTAGCTGCGCGTCTGGTCACTACGCATCGACAACAGCGATGCCATTCTCCCGCGAGAATGAAATGGTGGCCATTTTATTTGAAGAACTCCTCTGCTCCTGTCAGTCTCTCCCTGCGAATTCGCGGCGTGGACAAATCTCTTTTTCCATACGGAACAGGCATCAGATTGCGCTTCCCCTGCGGCGCTTTTTGAAAGGGTATTTGGATGCTTTTCAGCGGTATTGCGTGGGAAATCTGCAGAAAGATGAACTTCTCCTCCTTCAGGCAAACGGCATTGATTTCATCAATGCCTCCGTCTCTCTGCATGACAAGGGGAGAGAGGAGCGGGGTGAGATCCTCTTTCAGAGGGCGAAGAGTTATTACTATGAGGAGTCTTTTGATCTGGCCATCCGGCAGATCAATCGCGCGCTTCTCCTGGTGCCTTCTCTTGCTAAAGCGCATCATCTGAAAGGGCTCTGCCATCGCGAGCTGAGCCATTATGAAGATGCGGTGCGCTCCTTTTTGGACTGGAAAACTCTTGTGCCGAGCACCAAGAAAGAGCCTTTTTTTGTTTTGGGGGATCTCTATTTTCTCTTAGGGCGGTTTGACAAAGGGGTGGAGCTTTTTGATGAATATATCGCGAATTTTCCAGGCGATCCTCGCGGTTTTGTCGGATACGCGCAATTTCTCTATCGTCTGCGCAATATTTCATTCATTCAATACCTGGACCAGGCCTTCCAATGCGACCCCTCTCTTCTTCGGGAAGAGCTGCGTCAGCGCTGGATTTTCGAGTTTGCAGATTCGGATCCCCAGCATGGGCTGACGGCCCATGCCGCACGAACCTACCTCAATATGGAAAAGAGGGACTTTGCGCACATGGTGAGGAAACGGCTCGTGCCGTCGCATTTTTGCGAGGAGAGCTGCCGCTATTTCTTTGACAAGGAAGAGCTCGATCAATGGAGTGACATTGTGAACCGCTATGAAGTTTTTGATGCGAAGTTCAGCCGGAATCCTGCCGCATTGTCAAAAGTGCTGAGGGAACAACAGAGAAAAGTGTCAAAAAAAATCTTCCTCATCCCGGAGGGGAGCAGGCAGGAGCAGCTCTCCCTTTGGGGTCTCCTGGAAGACAATGACGCAGCTCCCCAAACGAAGTCTATTATTGGGTAAGGGCTTGATCGAGATCCGCGATCAGGTCGTCCGCATGTTCGATTCCGACTGAGAGGCGGATCAATCCCCCTTTGATGCCGAGCTTTTCACGGGTCTCTTCCGGAATGGAGGCGTGGGTCATGATCGCTGGGATTTCAATGAGGGACTCGACCCCTCCCAGACTTTCGGCAAGGGCAAAGAGCTTCGTCTTTTTTGTCACTTCAATCGCTTTTTCTTTTCCCCCCTTGACGACAAAACTGATCATTCCTCCGAATCCACGCATTTGTTGTTTGGCGAGTTCGTGATGGGGGTGGCTTTTCAGTCCGGGGTAGATCACCCTTTCGACGGCAGGGTGTTTTTCCAGGAAGGCCGCAATTTTCAGGGCGTTGGCTGCATGGCGCTCCATGCGCAGTGCGAGCGTCTTTGTTCCCCGCAGGACGAGCCAGCTGTCCATGGGGCCGGGGACGGCACCGATGGCATTTTGCAGAAAGCGGAGCCGCTCATAAATACCAGCGCTGTTCGTGATGACGGCCCCTCCAATGACATCGCTATGCCCGTTGAGATATTTGGTGGTCGAGTGCATCACGAGATCCGCCCCAAACTCAAGCGGCCGCTGGAAGATCGGGCTCATGAAGGTGTTGTCGACGCAGGTGAGGAGTCTTTTCTCCCTTCCCCATCGGATCACCTCTCTGAGGTCGATTAGTTTGAGAAGCGGATTGGTTGGCGTTTCAATCCAGAGGGCGGCACTCTTTTTTTTGAGCGCTTTTTCAAGATTTTTTGGATCTGTCATGTCGACGAATGTCACTTCGAGGCCATGCGTCTCTTTGAGGACTTTCTCGAAAAGCCGATACGTTCCCCCATAGACATCGTCACAGCAGATGATCTGATTGCCGCTCTTAAAGAGGTGCATGATTGTTGCGAGAGCGGCGCATCCTGACGCAAATGCAAGTCCGTATTCTCCCCCTTCCAGTGCCGCAAGATTTGCTTCCAGCGCCGTGCGCGTCGGATTCCTGGTGCGGGAATATTCATACCCCTTGTGTTTGCCGGGGGCTGTCTGCACATAAGTGCTCGTGAGATAGACGGGAGTCATGATCGCTCCTGTGGCGGGATCTGGTTCTTGCCCTGCATGAATGGCGATGGTCTCAATATGGTAGCTGGAAGTCTCTTTTCTGGTCTCCTTCATATCTTGTATCCTTTGCTTTTCAGCCATTCATCATCATAGACTTTGCTGAGATACCGGTCGCCGGAGTCTGGAATCAGGACGACAATGCGCTGAGGTTTCCTGAGCTTCTTTGCATATTCGATGGCGCCATAGACCGCTGTGCCGCTCGATCCGCCAGCAAAGATCCCTTCCCATCGGAGAAGATTGCGCGTCATGGTGAAGGAACTCTGGTCGTCCACCTGGACAATCTCATCCAATATTTTGAGATTCATCGTCGAGGGGAGGAAGTCTTCACCAATCCCCTCGATATCGTATTGGCGTGGATGGGGCATTTTTCCCGTTTTGAAATAGTCGTAATAGATAGATCCGATCGGATCGACGCCGACAATTTTAATTGCCGGGTTCTTTTCTTTTAGAAACTGTCCAGTGCCGCTGATTGTTCCACCCGTCCCCATCCCTGCGACAAAGGCGTCGACGCGGCGCTCCATCTGTTCCCAAATCTCTGGGCCTGTTGTTTCGTAATGGGCGCGGGGATTGTCGGGGTTATGATACTGATTGGCATAAAAAGAATTGGGAGTTTCACGCACCAGCCGTTCTGCCACTTTGTAGTAGCTGTTGGGGTCCTCCGGTGAAACATTGGTGGGGGCCAGCACGACCTTTGCACCAAAGGCTTCCAGGTTTCTTACTTTTTCATGGCTCACTTTGTCTGGCATGACACAGATGGTTCGATATCCTTTGACGGCTGCAACCATCGCGAGACCCATGCCGGTGTTTCCAGAGGTTGCTTCGACGATGGTTCCTCCCGGCTTTAAGGCTCCGCTCTTTTCTGCGCTATCAATGATGGTCAGACCAATGCGGTCTTTGACCGATCCTGCGGGATTAAAATACTCCAGTTTTGCGTAGATTTCAGACTGCACCGCAGAAGCGACTTTTTGCAGTCTCACTAACGGGGTATTTCCAACAGTACTCAGAACGTTCGGGTAGGGTTTGGCATGTATGATCTGCCGCATGTTGGGGACCTCTTTGAGGGGAGGCTCGAGATTGCCGGAATCAACGTAAACTGTCACAGCCTTGTTGTCAATCAATTGACAACGAGAGATTGTTAGCGGTATTGAGGAGATCTCTTCTCAAAGAGGGCTGGGAGATTCATGACGAAAACAGGGAAAGTGAGTGAGTTTATGCCGCCTAAGACAAAAAAAATCGAAGCGAAATCGTATTGGCTCTTGGGGATTCTCATTCTCACAGCAGGATTGGCGCTTTTCATGTCGTATTTTCTGAAACCGCAGACCGAGTTAATTCCCCGCGAGGTCCTGTTTGGCAACCCCGTTCATACTTCGCCGCAGATTTCGCCAGATGGCAAAGCGCTTGCTTACCTCGCGCCTCACGACAATGTCCTCAATGTATGGGTGCGGGAGTTGGATGGGAAAAAAGAGGCGCGGGTTGTGACTAAAGATCGCGAGCGGGGGATTCGCCGCTATTTTTGGGGACAGGATGGGAAGCACATTTTGTATCTCCAGGATTTTGGAGGGGATGAGAATTGGCATCTCTTCGGAGTGAATCTGGAGACGAACGAGATCAGAGATTTCACCCCTTTTAATAAGGTTCAAGTTCAGGTCATTGAACATAATAAGCATTTTCCAAACGATATCCTCCTGGGGATCAATAAAGATAATCCGAACGTGCACGACGTCTATCGCCTCAGCCTGGCGACGGGAGAGTTGACGCTTGTTGTCAAGAATCCCGGCAATGTGGTGAGCTGGCTGGTCGATGCTGATTTTAAGGTTCGCGGCGCTGTGAGTTCCGCTTTGGATGGGGGATTTGATCTTTTTGTCCGCGACGACGAATTTTCAGAGTGGAAGAGAGGGGTGACATGGAGCGCCGAAGATGCAATGGCAAGCACTCCTGCCGCCTTTACCAGGGACGGAAAGGGGATCTACTTAAAAGATTCTCGCGGCGCCAATACCGCAAGGCTTGTCCGGCTGGATCTCGGAACGGGAGAGACCCAGGTCCTGGCAGAGGACCCCCAGTATGATGTCCACGAGGTCCTGATTCACCCCGATACCTACGAAGTTCAGGCGGTCGCTTTTCAAAGAGAGAGGCTGGAATACCAGATCCTGGATCGCTCGATCAGTGAGGACTTTGCATCGATTCAAAAATTTCACCGGGGAGATTTTACGATTGCCAGTCGGGACAATGAGGATGTCACCTGGATCGTCTATTTTGAAGTCGATACCGGGCCAGCCTCTTATTATCTCTATGACAGGAAGAGTAAAGAAGCCGCATTTCTCTTTGATCATATGCCTGACTTAAACCATTATACCCTTGCGCCGATGGAACCGATCAAGTTCACCTCAAGAGACGGATTGACGATTCATGGCTACCTCACATTCCCGGCGGCCAGCAATCGGAAAGGGCTCCCTCTGGTGCTTAATGTTCATGGAGGACCGTGGGCGCGCGACAGCTGGGGTTTTAATCCGACCGCGCAATGGTTTGCGAATAGAGGATATGCCTGCCTGGAAGTGAACTTCAGGGGCTCGATCGGCTATGGGAAGAGCTTTATCAATGCTGGCGACAAGGAGTGGGGCGGGAAAATGCAGGACGACATGGTCGACGCGGTCAGATGGGCGGTTGATCAGGGTTATGCCGATCCTCAGAAAATCGCTATCTATGGAGGGTCTTATGGGGGGTATGCCGCTCTTGTCGGCGCGACGTTTACTCCTGATCTCTTCCGATGCGCAATCGACATTGTCGGCCCAAGTCATTTAGTCTCTTTTATCCGGTCGATTCCCTCTTACTGGTCCTCCTATCTCGCGATGTTTCACAAGCGTGTTGGAAATCCGGATACCGAAGAGGAGTTTCTCAAATCGCGTTCTCCTCTTTTTAAGGTCGATCAGATCAAGATCCCCCTCCTGATTGCGCAAGGGGCCAACGATCCGCGCGTGAAGCAAGCCGAGTCGGAACAGATTGTAGAGGCGCTGAAGGCGAAGGGGATTCCCCACGAATACATCGTCTTTCCAGATGAAGGGCATGGTTTTGCCAAGCCGCAAAACCGCCTCAAATTCTATGAAGCGGCAGAAAAGTTTCTTGCGAAATGCCTGGATGGCCGCTATCAGGAGGGGAAGTAGTTCTTGATCCCCCGTTTCCCCGGTAGTTTCTCGTGAAGTGGCTATACTCGACGACACAAATAATTGCGGAAGATTTCGATTGGATTTTGAGCCGAGACAAGGAAGAAAGCCTGAAAAAAGCGCAGGTGTATCCTCTGCGATACATCGAGCTTTTTTCAGGTTTTCTGACGCAGTCGCAGGCCAAAAGCCGCCGAAAGATGCGCAATTATTTGTGTCGTCGAGTATAGACAAATATGAAATTATTGATCTCATTGCGCGGGGAGGGGTTGCCGATCTTTACCGCGCGAGGCTCAAAGGGGCAAAAGGGTTTGAGAAAATTGTTGCAGTCAAGGTTGTGGACCAGCGGAATGCCTCGGTTCAGGCGATCCAGCTCACCAACGAAGCGCATCTCTGCTCTTATTTAAGTCATCCCAACATCATCAGTGTCATCGATCTGGGCGAAGAGGGGGGATATCTCTATATCGTCATGGAATACATTGAAGGGGGGGATTTGCGCCAGCTTTTGCAGGCTTTGGGAGGACCCCCCTTTTCTGAAGCGGCCGTTTTGTATGTCATGAAAGAGGTTTTGAGCGGGCTCTCTTATGCGCATCGATATGCAGACCGCGGCGGGGAGCGCGTCGGGATCATCCATAAAGATATCAGCCCCTCGAATATCCTTGTGTCGTATCAGGGGGAGGTGAAAATTGCCGATTTTGGCATCGGGTCATTTGCGGCGTCAACGGGTCTGACCGATCAGACGGGAATCTGGGGAAAGCTCCCGTATCTTTCGCCGGAACAGCGCTCCGGAGGAGAAATCGATGCAAGGTCCGATCTCTTTTCTTTGGGTCTCGTCTCTTATGAGCTTCTGACGGGGAAAAAATTGTTCGATGGAGGGAGCGCGAGCGAGGTCTTGGAAAAGGGGGAATCTTTTAATGCAGAGAAATGGCATGAGCTGGGTGACTTTTTACATAAACATTTTGTTTACGCAGCTCCTCTTGTGAATCAGATGCTCTCTCCTGCACGGGAAGAGAGACCGACTGCAGATCAGGCGCTCCGTTCTCTCCTCATCAGCGAGAAATCGGGAGCGGAGTTCATGAATAAAATTCAGTTTGGAGAGTGGGTGGAGCAGAATCTGGCTCAGAAGGGGAAAACGTTTCGAACGCGTTTAGAGCAGAGGTGGAACACCCTGCTCAAGACAGTTCGCCAGACGCGCCCGGTTCTGCAGAGAGTCTCGTTTAAGACGGCTTGTGGAGGAATCGGCGCATTCTTACTCCTGATGAATGTCGGAGCGCATGGAATAGGGGAGAGGGGTGGAAAAGAGGAGTCGATCGGAGAGCAGAGAATTTCAGCGAATCGCTCCGGCCCTTCGCTGGTCGACATTAATGCAGAGCCCTGGGCGGAGGTCTGGATGGAGGGCCGCCGCATTGGATACACGCCAATTCTCTCCTTTAAAGTCCCTTCAGGGGTCCATCAGTTGACCGTCCGTTTTCCAGGGAGAGAGAGGAAGCGTGAGGTTCTCATTGCTCTCTGGCCGGGTGAACGCCGCAAGGTCATTTTACAGAAAGGGAAGTCAGCCGCCTCTCCGCCTTCCCGGAAAGGGGATGATCTCTGGGCAAGAGGCGGCGGACCCCTTGCCACTTTTCCATAGCCATTCCGGTATCGAGATTCGCGAGCGCATACCCTTCCAAATAGAGCTTTTCAGCATATTTTGCCGCCATCTGTTCGAGAGAGAGATAATCGGATTCGTTCAGCAATTCTTTCGCTCTGGCTAGGAATGTGCCCCCCTCTTCGATCTGCTCTGTATTGAGGAGGTGCGCAAGGACTTCCGTGAAGAGCGCAGAGAGAGTTCTTTGAACCCTTCTGATCCATTGCGGGGAAGTGCGAGGGAACTCTTCCCGAACCTGAGTGAGAGTCTCTTCCCAAACAGCGATTGCTCCAATGGGATCTCCCGAATGAGCAAGGGAGCGCGCTTTTTCCGACTGGACAGCGACGGCCTGAAGCTGGCGGGCGACCGGTCGGTCCATCCCCCGAAGCCTGGCAAGAGCGGAGAGCTCTTCTCCTGAGAAGAAGCGCTCTGCTTCCTCCTCCACCGGATCGAGAATCCCTTCTTCGTCCTTTACCGGAGTCGAAAGATGAGATGTTAAGCCGGACCCTGTTTTTGTCTCTCTTTCGGGTTTCTCTTCCTTCGCTGTTGCGAAGTGAAGGAGCAGGAAGAGGAGACTCGCCCCGGTCAAGATAACAGCGATCCATAGCCACAGGCGCGTTCTGCAAGGTTTTTGTTTTTCCTCTGATTTGAGTCTGATTAGCTCTTCCAATGGGATCGTTGTTTCGAATTTCATGAATTTCGCCTCCTTTTAGAGTTGTGAAAAGAACATCTGGATTTTAAGAAAAAGCGGCATGAGAATGATGATGAGGGCAGAGGGAAGAATGAAAAAGAGGAGGGGGATGAGGGCAATGAATGGCATTTTTGCCGCGTGTCTCTCCGCTTCTTTTCTCCGCTTGGCGCGCAGTTGGCTGGCCTGCAAACGGAGCAGCCGCCCAAGCGGCCCGCCGGTCCGCCAACTCTGTTGAATGAGATAGACCAGTTGATGCATGGAAGGGAGCGGAAGCGATCTTCTCCAGACTTCAATGGCTTCCTGCCGAGGTTTTCCGCGCTTGAGCTCTTCCAAGAAGAGCGATGAGGCTTCTTTGAATTTTCCCGGCCTAAGCAGCGGGGTGATCACTGCAATAGCGGAGAGAAAATCGATTCCTGCCTCGAGTGTCATTGCGATGAGATCGAGGAATTGAGCGAGATCTCTCTCCACTCTCCTCCCATGCTTCCTTTGCCAGAGGGCATGCCGCAAATGCAGAGACCATGCTTGTGGTTTCATCATTCCTCCCGCTCCCTCGCCATCCAGTAGAGCAGCCCTGCTCCACATCCATCAAGTAAAATGGCCGCCATCAGACAGAGCTTCCCTTCGCTTGTGCGGAGTGTTTCCGCAAAACTCTGAGGATAGATGAAGAGTTCGGCGATGAGGAGAAGCCACGGAATGGCAACGGCAATCATTCCCTGTATTCTTGCCTGCAGAGTCAATGTTCCGATCCGATCCTGTAGTGCTTTTTCTTCGCGCACTGACTCTGCCAGCAGTCGCAGAATCTCTGCCAAATTGGCTCCCGTGTGCCGGCTTACTGAAATTGCAGTGACGAATGCCTCTATTCCCCAATGGGGCCATCGCTCACTCAGAAGAGAAAGCCCCTTTTCAAGGGACCCGCTCAGCTGAAAAGTATGCCAGGCACTCTCAAATTCGCCCGCAAGCGGTTCTTCCCCGCTTTTGCAGAGGTTCTGAAAGCTGGAGGAAAACGATTGGCCGGCTGTGAGATGATTGGCAATCATTTCAAGCGCGTCAGGGTATTGATGAAAGAATTTTTTCCGAAGACGAATTTTTAAGAACGGTTTTGCGAGGAAGAGAATCGCCGAAACAATAACCTGAGAAGAGCCTGCTCCATTGGGGTAGAAGGTCCATGCGAACCAGCCTGAGAGGCTTGTTCCCGCCATGAAAATCAGTATATTTTCCATAGATTCTCTTGATTGCAAAAGAGGTGCCAGCGCTAACCCCTTGAAATTTGCAGAAAGAGGCTTGAGAGTGACGGAATTCGTCACTTTTGTTGTCCGAAATTCGGACAAGAGAAAGGCTTTCTGGGAACATAAAAAATACCACTAATCATATTGACCACTTACGGCGATCTTGACA
>JACQJE010000002.1 GCA_016205125.1 Deltaproteobacteria bacterium
ATTTTCTACTCTGCCGATAGATCAAGTATGCGTTATACGGGAATCCAGTTACTTCTCTTCATGAGGCCTCTTTCGTAAAGTTACCTTTTCCAATGATCCAATACGCGGATCCATTTGAGTTTTGTGTTAAGATGCAGAGTGCGTGACCCACTCTGGAAGGAAAGCTGTTCATGGGAACCAAGACTCAGACTCCATATGATGCCACATCGGTGATTGAAGACGATCGTGAATTTCGCGAACAGCTCGCCAAAGCGAAGCAAGCCTTTCCAAGTTTCGTTCTGATTGCGGGAGAGCCGCTTGGAAAGATGTTTCCGCTCAAGCCCCCCCGCGCCATTATTGGAAGAGGGGAGGGGGCGGATATCTCCATCGATCTGAAGCATATCTCTCGTCATCATGCGGAAGTGACGATTGAAGAGGGAAAGGTCTGGATCCGCGATCTCGGGAGTACCAACGGGACGTTTGTGAACGAAGTGCAGGTGGGGGAAGAGAAGAGAGAACTGTTGACAGATGGGGATTTGATCCGATGCGGCAAGACGGTTTTCAAGTACATTCCGAGGGGAAATATCGAACTCTTCTATCACGAGGAGATGCACGATTCAGCGAATATCGACCCCCTCACGCAGATCTATAATCGCAAATACCTCCTGACTTATCTGACTCACGAAATGAAGCGCTCTAAGAAGCTCGGTCTCCAGCTCTGCCTCCTGATGTTTGATATCGATTTTTTCAAAAAGATCAATGATCGGTATGGTCACGCTGCGGGTGATGCGGTATTGGCGGGGATCTGTCAGAGGATCAAGAAAGAGGTGATTCGCGCTCAGGATGTCTTTGGTCGTCTGGGGGGAGAGGAATTTGCGCTGATTTTGCCGCAGACGACGCTGGAGGAGGCGTGCCGTGTGGCAGAGCGGATGAGAATAGCTGTGGCGAAGGAGCCGATCTCCTCTGCGGCTCATTCTATGCCGGTGACCGTCAGTATTGGCGTGACTTGGCTGTATGAAGGGGATGGCGCTCCGGAGCAGATGCTCAAGCGGGCCGATCAGGCGTTGTATCAGGCGAAGGGGGCAGGGCGGAATTGCGTGAAAGTTGCCTGAAAATGAGAGATCTGTCGGAACGCAAGGACGCTTGGACACGAAGATATTTAAAATGATGGGGATTATGGCGTGGGGAAGATTAAGAGATTACCAGATGAAGTGATTAATCAGATTGCGGCGGGGGAGGTGGTGGAGAGGCCGTCTGCCGTCGTGAAGGAGCTGATGGAGAATGCTGTCGATGCAGGTGCGACGCATGTCGAAGTTTCAGTAGAGCATGACGGAGAGAGGATATCCGTTGTCGATAATGGATGCGGCATGACGGAAGGGGATGCGCTCCTTGCTTTGGAGCGGCATGCAACGAGCAAGATCGAAAAATTTGAGGATCTTCTTGGAATTCATTCCTACGGCTTTAGGGGGGAGGCTCTTCCGAGTATCGCCGCTGTCTCATTGCTCACTTTGAAAACGCGCACCGCGGATGCCAGGCAGGGGATCCGCTTCTCGGTAAAAGAGGGGCGGCTGATTTCCAAAGAACCCTGCGGCATGTCTGTTGGGACCTCTCTGATGGTGGAGGATCTCTTCGCCAATGTCCCTGCCAGAAAGAAGTTTTTAAAGTCTCCAGTGACAGAGTTTGGGCATATTGCTTTGACATTTAAGCAGATGGCTATGGTGCGGCCTGATGTTCATTTTGTTCTGAAGAAAGACGGCAAAGTCCTTCTCAATTGTACGATCCAATCTGAAGAAGAGCGCGTGCTTCAGCTCGTTCAGAAAGAGATCATACAGCGCCTGTCGATTGAAAAAGGCGGCCGGGCGGTTATTCCTTTTGACCATGTGGCAGGGATGTTCAGAGTGCGGGGCTTTTTGGGGGCTCCGATTTTGGCGTCGACTCTCTCGAAGAATTTTTTTATCTTCGTCAACAGCCGGCCGATTTGGGATCATCGGATTAAGAGAGGAGTGGCAGATGCTTACGGGACAATGATTGAGAGACAAAAGAGCCCTCTCAGCGTCCTCTTTATCGAGATTCCTCCATACCTGGTCGATATCAATGTCCACCCGGCGAAGCGGGAGGTGAGGTTTAGTGAGGAGGTGAAGATTTACCAGCTTGTCTATGGAGGGGTCCGGCGCGCTCTGCAGGAATCGGTTTGGCGGCAGTCTGCGCTGAACGAAGAGAGAGGATGGAGTGCCCGCGGGGTGAGAAGCTTGAGAGAAAACGAATCAGAGGCGGGCTGGAAGGAGGGGCTTCTTGCAAGAGAGAGTGCAGAATCCTCTCTCTTTAGAGCCTATTCTCCAGATATTCTCAAAAGCGAGAAGGGAGAAGGGGATGCCCGACGCTCCCCAGCGAGCTCTGCTTGCGCCGGGGATCTGCATTTCGCGGCTGGGAATGACGGCGAAGGCGGGCCATTTTTGGAATTTCGAATCGTAGGGCAGATTGCGCGGCGCTACATTGCCTGCGAGAAGGGGGAATTTCTTTTCCTGATCGATCAGCATGCGGCTCACGAGCATGTCTTTTTTGAGAAATTTAAGGCTTCCTGGAAAAAGAGTGCGGGTGAGGGTGTCCCTTCCCAATATCTCCTTACGCCTCTCTTGTGTGAACTCTCTCTTGAAGAGCGCGAGGTTGTTAAAACTTACTCAGATCTTTTCAAGGGGATTGGTTTCGATCTGGAAGAGCTCTCGGGCGGCACGCTCTCTATTCGGGCTGTGCCCGCTTCTCTCATTCAGCGCGAGATCTCTCAAGTTTTCCTGGATCTCCTCCAGACCTGCATGGAGAAGGGGGGGGAGAGATCGATCGAAGAGGTTCTCGATCCGATTTTGGCCACTCTGGCGTGTCATAGTGCGGTTCGGTTTGGGGAGTCGATGACAGAGGTTGAAATGCATGCGCTTCTCGCTCAGCTGGATGAAGTGGGGGGGCCATTCTTTTGCCCGCACGGCCGTCCGATCTTTGTGGAGATCCCTTTTTCTGATATAGATCGCCGCCTCAAGCGCCTTTGAGAACGAGTAAGTTCTCAATAACTTGAGGTTGACCCCCTCCCCCTTGATGGGGGAGGGGAGGGTGGGGGTGCGTATCCCTCAACCTATCGAGAAGTTACGAGGACGGTAGATGAAGCAGAAAATTCTGGCGATTGTCGGGCCCACAGCGGTCGGAAAGAGTGAGGTGGCGATCCTGCTGGCGGAAGAGATCGGGGCGGAGATTGTGAGTCTCGACTCGCGCCTCGTCTATCGCCATCTCGATATTGGCACCGCCAAGCCTTCGCGTGAAATCCGGGGAAAGATTCCTCATCATCTCATCGATGTGGCGGAGCCTGATCAGACATTCAGTGCGGCAGATTACGTGAGAGCGGCGAAGGCAGTCATTGCTGAGATTCAGAGACAAGGGAAGAGAGTTTTGCTGGTGGGAGGGACAGGGTGGTATCTCAAAGCGCTGATGCAGGGTCTCGATCCCTTTCCTCCGGCGGATCCTCAGGTGAGGCAGAAACTGCAGGAGCGGCTCGAAGGAGAAGGTCTGGAAAGTCTCTATCAGGAGCTGAAGCAAAGAGATCCTGCGACAGCGGCACGCATTCACCCTCATGACCGCTACCGGATTATCAGAGGATTGGAGATTTGTGAGATCACAGGAGAGTCACCCTCCATTCTCCTGGCGCGGGATGTTCCTCAGGGGAGATCCTTCGCGGAGTTTACCCTCGAGCGAAGCGAAGGGCTCAGGATGACAACAGGGGGGGTGGTGATTGCCTGTCTCTACTGTGAGAAGGAGCGCCTTCGAAAACAGATTGAAGAGCGCACTGAGGCCATGCTGAAAGAAGGATTGATTGAAGAGGTGAGGGGGTTATTAGAACGCGGCCTTGCGCCAACATGCACTGCTCTGAGGAGTGTTGGATACCAGGAAGCTGCGGCGCATCTTCAGGGGAGAGTGAGTTGGGAGGAATTGGGACCCTCTATTGTTTTATCGACGTTACAACTTGCGAAGAGACAGTGGGTCTGGTGGCGGGGAGTGTCCCGTCTCAATTGGGTTTACGCATCGCTCATGCAGGAGAATACCTTGAGGCGTCTCACCCAAAATGTTTTTGCACAAATCTGCCGGGAGTCCTAAAGTAGTGATAAATCTCTTTCATTTGAGGGAAATTCAATGTTGCTCAGTATGACAGGCTATGGTCGAAGCGAATATACAGCGGACACATTTCAGCTTGTGGTCGAAATAAAGGCCTACAATCATCGCTTTTGCGAAGTAAAAGCGCGTCTGCCGCGGGAGTTTTCTCTTCTGGAACATCGGTTGATTGATTACGTTCAAGAGGAGTGCAAGCGGGGTTCAATCGAGGTCTCTGTCGTGAAAGTCGCTCTGGCGGAGGAGGCACTGAGCGGATTTCGGGCGAACGCAGAATTGGCCCTCCAATGGTACGACGCACTCAGAAAGATAGCCGATCGGCTCAAGTTTGACAAGAAATCGATTACTTTCCGGGACATTCTTGCTTGTCCGAATGTTATTGAGCCGGCACTTCCCCATGAAATGGATTTGGAAGTTTCCTGGAGCAACATCCTTCCAGCAGTGGATGCGGCTCTTGAGGAGCTTCAGGAGATGAGAAGGGTCGAAGGGAAAAAATTGTCGGGTGATCTCTTTCAGCGAGGAGAGAGAATAGGTGAACGGCTCGGCTTGATCAAACGAATGGCGCCGCAAGTGACAAAGAGTGCGTTCGAGAAGATGATGAAGCGCGCTCAGGAACTTCTCGCTCAAAGCGGTCAGGCTGGCGTGACGCTTGCTGAAGAGCGGTTGGCGCAGGAGATGGCGATTTATGCTGAGCGAGCCGATATTACCGAAGAGGTAGTACGCGCTGAAAGTCATTTGGCGCAATGGTCAGAATTCATGCGGCAAAAGGGTGAGGAACCGCTCGGACGGAAGCTGGAATTTCTGCTTCAGGAGATTCATCGTGAGGTCAATACGATTGGATCGAAGGCTGGGAGTTCTGAGATTTCTCAACACGGTGTTGAAATGAAGAGTGTCTTGGAGCAGATGCGGGAGCAGGTTCAGAATGTCTTATAAGACGGGAGAGAATAAGAGAGAGGGGCGTCTGATTATCATTTCGGCGCCATCGGGGACAGGAAAGACGACTGTCTGTGAACGCCTCTTGAAACTCCTTCCGAACGCGCTTCGTTCAATTTCTTACACAACACGCCCCATGAGGAGTGAAGAAGTTGATGGAGTTTCTTACTTTTTTGTCTCCGAGGAGCGCTTTGAGGATCTGAAGCGCCAGGGGGCTTTGGCTGAGTGGGCGGTGGTTCATGGGAGTCAGTATGGCACCAGTGTTGAATTTGTTCAGAGGGCGCTAAAACAGGGTCAGGATGTCCTCTTCAATATCGATGTCCAGGGTGCGCGGCAACTCAAGCGCAAGTTTCCGCAAGCCATTACGATATTTCTCCTCCCCCCCTCTATGGAGGAGTTGGAGAGGCGGCTTCGCGGAAGACGCACCGAGAGCGAAGAGGCGCTGAAGATTCGTTTGCAGAGAGCGGAAAAGGAGATGGCTGAGGCTGACAACTACGATTCTGTCGTCACGAATGACAGCCTTGAGAGAGCGGTGAATAAAATCCTCGTTCTTCTCGAGAAAAAGGCTCATTCATGAAGATTGATCTGCTCGACCACCCCATTGAACAGGCGGAATGCGACATCGTGCTCTTTCCCCTTGGAAAAAACGAGCCTGCTCCGGGAATGCTTCCAGAAGAGCTCAAAGCAATTGATTGGCGCCTGAATGGATCGATTACGAAATGGATGGAGCGGTTTCAGGGGATCTTTCCAGTCCATCAGGGGATCCTTATTCCTACAGGGGGATTTGCGCTCAGCCGTTATGTTGCCCTCTTTCGCGCAGGAGAGGGGCGAAGTATGGAATCGGTATTGGACGGCATTGAATGGGAAAGACTAGCGATTCAATTTAGATCCGATGTAAATTTTCCCACTATTCTTAAGTGGTTATTGTCTTATATGAATAGCAATGTGAAAAGGGATGGAAAAGTGATCCAGATTTTTGGTCTCCCAGACACTGAAAAGAAGAGACTGAAGATTCCGAGGTGATGCCGACAGGTTCTCGACTCGGCCTGTGGCCTCGCTCGAACAAGAAATTTGGTGGCGGATTCAGGGCGGTTTTGACTTGACAATGTGATCTGATAAGATTAGGAAAAGAGGCATTAATCTTAGGAATGGAGTAAGGAGCATCATGGCTGCAGCAATTCGTCTGACTCGGGTTGGGCAAAAAAAGAGACCCTTTTATCGCGTAGTTGTCATGGATTCCCGGAAGAAGCGTGACGGCGCATATATCGAGAATCTTGGTACATTTGATCCCATCGCCAAAGAGGGGGGGATCCGTTTGAAGATCGATCGGATTCAGTGGTGGCTTGAAAGAGGTGCTCGGCCAAGTGATCGGGTATCGGATTTGATGAATCAATCGCGGCTCTAACGTGAGGCAGAGACGATGAACAAAACATTGTCAATGAGAGAGTTGGTTGAGTATATGGCAAAATCGTTGGTGGATCACCCTGACGACGTCGATGTGGCTGAGATTGAGGGTGTTCAGACCACGGTGATTGAGCTGAAAGTGGCGAAGGAAGATCTCGGAAAAGTGATCGGCAAGCAGGGGCGGACCGCACGTGCTCTGCGTACAATCCTCAATGCGGCCTCTACGAAGATCAATAAGAGATCGGTGCTCGAGATCCTGGAATAGTTGTTTGATATGGCAGTAGTACCTGAAGAGCTCCCAGAGATACGTTCTGTCGGATATGTAATGCGCACGCACGGGCTGAAAGGGGAGTGGCGCGTGCGTCTCATGGATGGGGTTGAATCCCCTCTTACCACTCTTTGGATCCGTTCCAAGCTCAAATGGCTAAGTTATGACATTGAAGCAATGCGCCCGTGCGGGTCAAGGCAAAGTGCGCATCAATTTGTGGAATGGAATGAATGGCTCCTAAAGGTTCATGGAATTGACAGCATCGATGATGCAAAAGTCTGGGTTGGAGAAGAGATTGCTGTTGCCGCCAATCTAATCTCACCATTGGAGGAGGGTGAATATTACGTGGAAGATTTGGTTGGGTGTGTTGTCAGCAGTCATACAGACGAAGGGATTCGAGAGATGGGTGAGGTCGTGGAGGTGTTTTCCACGGGAAGTAACGAAGTTCTGCGGGTCAGTGTGCCGGGTCGCGCGGATCAGCTCATTCCATTTATTGATCAGGTCATTTCAAAGGTCGATCTTGATCGTCGAGTGATTGAGATGACGCCGCTTCCGGGCCTTTTGTCTGAGTAACTTGAGTCATGAGTAAAGAGATGCGTTTTGACATAATTTCTCTTTTTCCAGAAAGTTTAGATCCTCTCTTCTCGATTTCCCTACTTGGAAAGGCGAGAAAAAAGGGGCTTGTAGAGATCTGTCTCCACCGCCTGGAAGATTATCTCCTCCCGGGAGAAGATATCGATGATATGCCGTTTGGCGGGGGTGGGGGAATGGTGATGAAGGGAGAGCCGATTATTCGGGCGGTGAGGGGGGTCCGGGACAAGAATCTCAAAGGAGAGGTCATTCTCCTCACACCTCAGGGAGAAACATTGCGTCATCGTCTGGTTTGCGAGCTGGCTGATCTCAAGCAGATTGTCTTGATCTGCGGACGGTATGAGGGGATCGATGAGCGCGTGGTGGAGCTTGTAGTCGATCGGGAGATTTCGATAGGGGATTTCGTCCTGAGCGGGGGAGAAATTCCCGCGTTGGCGGTTGTCGATGCTGTTGCGCGTTTGGTGCCGGGTGTGGTTTGCGGCAAAGTGCCTGAAGATTCATTCTATGATGGCATGCTGAAGTATCCCCAGTACACACGCCCACGGGTTGTCGAAGGTCTCCCTGTGCCGGAAGTGCTTTTGTCTGGAAATCATGCGGAAGTGGAGCGCTGGAGAAAGGAAGAATCTCTGGAGAGGACGAGGCGGAGGCGGCCCGATCTTGTCCAAAACCCATCACATTGACAATGAGTTGTATCCGACGTTATAAGACGATCTTCGTCTCCACTTGAAAGCGTTGGGAGTCTCCCATGAAAAATGAGTATTTGCAGTTGGTTGAGAACCGGGTGAAAAAAGATGTGGAAAGGCCTCAGTTCCGCGCGGGTGACACTGTGCGTGTCCATTTTCTGGTGAGGGAGGCGGAAAAAGAGAGAATTCAGATGTTTGAGGGCCATGTGATCCGGCGTCATGAGAACGGCGCATCGAGCACCTTTACTGTGCGCAAGATCTCATTTGGTATCGGGGTTGAGAGAATTTTCCCGCTCTATGCTCCTCTTGTGAAGAAAATCGAAGTGAAGGAGAAAGGCGAAGTTCGAAGGGCCCGGCTCTATTATCTGCGTCGTCTTTTTGGCAAGTCGGCACGCATTAAAACGGAAGGGGTTGAGCAAGGGATGGCAGTGTCTCAGCCTCCTTCGCCTGCCACGACTCCTGCCGCAAAATAATTCTTAAATAGTTCTCTTCGTGACCAGGGAGGGTCGCTTGGTTGTCCCGGATGACACATATGAACGCTCATTGATCGAAGAGGGATCCGTGACGATCGTCGGCGTTGATGAAGTGGGGAGGGGTTGTCTGGCGGGTCCCGTTGTGGCTGGAGCCGTCATCTATCACCCGGTTCTCCTCACGTTGGGACTGAGGGATTCCAAGCAGCTTTCCCCTCTTCAGCGAGAGAGGCTTTGCGGAAAAATATTTGAATGCTGTGACGGGATTGGTCTGGGCTGGCGCTCTGCTGAATCAATCGACGCGACACATATTGGGATTGCCGTGGCTGAATCGATGTGGGATGCGGTTTTAACTCTTCCACAAAGGGCCGATGTCCTCATTATTGATGGAAATAGAAAAATCCCCTATCCTGTGCGCCAAGTTACGGTCATAAAAGGAGATCAGCATTCTGTTTCCGTCGCGGCGGCGTCCATTGTGGCGAAAGTGTTTAGAGACCGATGGATGGAGCGGTGGGGTTCGATTTATCCAGAATATCAGTTTCCCATCCACAAAGGGTATCCGACAGAGGCGCATAAGGGAGCGCTCTCCCGTTTTGGACCCTCTATACTTCATCGGAAAACCTTTCATGGTGTCTTGGAACAGAAGTAGTGTTCATCTGGAAATTCCAATCTGTTGCGGCTTGCTGCAAGAGATGATAGCAGCGTTCTCAGTCGAAAAGAGGCACTCGACGTGCCAAGTGGCACGCCTTCGGCCTCTTTTCTCCCTGCGGCCTTGCTGTCATCTCTTTCGCTGCGC
>JACQJE010000093.1 GCA_016205125.1 Deltaproteobacteria bacterium
ACGCGGATGAACTGGTCGAGTGGTGCGATAAACTCATCCACTGGCCGAAGCCAGTCATCACCATGCAGAAGAACTGGATTGGAAGGAGTGAGGGGGCAAGCATTCTCTTTCCGCTTGCAGAGGGCAGGGAGGAGTCGATTGAGGTTTTTACGACTCGGCCCGATACCCTCTGCGGGGTGACTTTTCTGAGCCTGGCGCCAGAACATCCGCTGGTTCTCAATCTTTCCGCAGGAACGCGCCAGGAGAAGGAGGTGAGGCGCTTTGTCGAGCGTTATCGAAATCGCACTTATGATGAGCGGCGTGAGGATCTGGAGAAAGAAGGGGTTTTTACCGGTGTGACTGCGATTCATCCCTTGACAGGAGAAGAGGTCCCTGTCTATGTCGCAAATTTTGTGCTGATGGAATATGGCTTGGGCGCTGTGATGGCTGTGCCAGCTCATGACCAGCGGGATTTTGATTTTGCGATTAAATATGGACTTCCGATCCGGCAGGTCATCTTCCCCCCTTCTGTGGACCTTACGAAAGGGGGGGAGGCTCATCTCCCCCTGGAAGAGGCTTATGTCGACCCGGGGATCCTGGCGCACTCGGGAGATTTTTCCGGGATGCCGAGTGAAGAGGCGAAAGGAGCGATTGCCGATTTTCTCGCCAGGAAAGGAATCGGCGGCCCGGTCGTGAAGTATCGTCTGCGAGATTGGGGCTTCTCCCGCCAGCGCTATTGGGGGACCCCTATTCCGATTGTTTACTGCGACCGGTGCGGTACGCTTCCCGTTCCGGCTGATCAGCTTCCGGTCGTACTGCCAACGGACGTCAAGATTGAAGGGAGGGTCTCTGCGCTCAACGAAATCGACTCTTTTGTGAAAACGACCTGTCCGCGCTGCAAGAAGGGGGCCAGGCGCGAGACCGATACGATGGATACGTTTATCGATTCATCGTGGTATTTTTTGAGATTTGCCGATCCTCATTCTGCGGATCTCCCCTTTCACAAGGAGGCTGTGGAAACGTGGCTTCCTGTAGACCAGTATATCGGGGGTGTGGAGCATGCGATTCTCCATCTCCTCTACTCCCGATTTATCGCCAAAGTGCTTCGCGACTTGGGCTGGCTTTCTCTGGATGAGCCTTTTGAGCATCTTCTCACTCAGGGGATGGTTCTCAAAGGGGGCTTCGCCATGTCGAAGTCGAGAGGGAACATTGTGGATCCCGACGATCTTGTCTCAAAATATGGCGCAGATTCGGTGCGCCTCTACATTTTGTTTGCGGCGCCGCCAGAAAAGGAGTTGGAGTGGAGCGATTCGGGAATCGAAGGGATGTACCGTTTTTTGAATCGCGTCTGGCGGATTGTCCAGGGCCTCTCCTGGCTGGCGGAAACCTCTTCTTACCGGGGCAGACAGAGCGATCTGGAGGATGGAGCAAAAGAGCTGAGGGGAGAGATTCACAGGACGATTGCCCGGGTGACAGAAGATGTCGGAGAAACCTTTGGTTTTAATACGGCAATCAGTGCCATGATGGAACTCTCCAATACCCTTCGTCAGCATGCATCTGCTCCCTATCGCCAGGTTCTGCGGGAAGGGGTAGAGACGCTCCTCCTTCTTCTTTCGCCCTTTGCGCCGCATATTGCAGAAGAGCTTTGGTCTCACCTCGGTCACGAGAAGAGTCTCTCGCTGGAATCGTGGCCAAAGGCGGATGAAGCGGCCCTTGAGAGAAAGAGGGTAGAAGTGGTCCTGCAGGTGAACGGGAAAGTGCGGGCAACCCTCCAGGTTGCGGCAGATTTGAGCGAAGAGGAACTAAAGAAGCTGGCGCTTGAAAACGACAGAGTTCGGCAGTTTGTTGGACAGAGCGCGATTCGAAAAGTGATTGTCGTGTCCGGCAAGCTGGTGAATGTGGTGTGTTAAATGGGAGGTGTCATTTTGATGGGTTGCTTTTTTAGAGCTCGATTTTGGTGGGTGCTGCCCCTCTTTTGTCTTGTCGGATGCGGCTACCATCTCCAACCTGCCCAGCGGAGCTTGCCGAGGGGAATTAAGCGCGTGGCAGTTCCTGTTTTTGACAACAATACCTTGGCGGCTGGTTTAGAGCTCGACTATACGAATGCCCTGATCAGAGAATTGGCGAAATCTCATTGGGTGGAAATCGCGGCATCCTCAGAGGATGCAGAAGGGATCCTGGAGGGGAAGCTCGTTTCCCTTTCCAAGACGGGCGCAGGCCATGGTATCTATCGGAATAATAACGAAAAGGAACTGGTCTCGGAATATCTTGTGGAGCTGACGGTTCAGCTCAAGTTGAGAGATGTCAAGACGCGGGAGATTCTGTGGGAAAACGAAGTGAATCAACCCGCACGTTACCTGGCCACAGATCAGCCGCTTCGAAATGATAGTTTACAGCGATTAGCTCTGCGTCAGTTGGCAAACTCGGTCATGGAGAAGATGCGCGAGGCGCTCTTCTCTCAGTTTTGAGGAGGACAGGTCCTTGCAGATTCCCATTCAGCGCATTTTGTCCGGGGAGATCATGCCAATCTATGTCCTGGTGGGCGAGGAGACTTTGATTGCTGATGAAATTCTCTCTGCGTTGAAGGCAAAATTATTTCCAGAGGGTGGCGAGGATTTGAATACTGAAGTTTTTTATGCGCCCGAAACGTCGCCCTATCAGATTATTGAAGGGGCCGCGACGCTTCCGATGTTTGCGCAGAAGCGACTGATCATCGTTCGGGATGTCGATCGGTATAGTGCGGAAGAGCTCAAGCGCTTTCTCCCTTATCTGGAAGAACCAGCGTCCTCGTCGGTCCTCGTCTTGCTCGCGTTAAAACTCGCTGGCAACACAGTTTTTGCGCGCGCTGTTTCGAAACGCAATTACGTCCTCTCTTGTGAGCACCCCAGTGAAAGACAACTGGGAGGCTGGTTAGAATATTTTGCGCGCAAAAGAGGAAAGAAGATGACGGCAGAAGCAGTTTTTTGTCTCAAAGCGGCGATTGGCAACGATCTTCAGCGCCTTGCTCACGAGGTGGAGAAGGTGAGTCTCTTTGTCGGGGATTCTGAGGAGATTGCGCTGGAGGATGTTGAAAAACTGGTTGTTACAGTCAGGGAGCACCTCATTTTTGAATTAACCGATGCCATCGGACGGAAAGATATTCCAGCCGCCCTTGAGCTGGTTCGCTCCATTGTCGAAGCGGGTGAACACGAGCTTGTCGTTTTCTCAATGATTGTGCGCCAGCTGCGGCTGATGCTCATGACGGCTTCTCTCCTTTCACAGGGGAAGAGTCGCTCTGAGCTGGCTCAGCGACTCGGCGTTCCTCCATTTGTCTCTCAAAAACTGGTTCGGCAGGTAGAGGGGCGCTCTGTGGAAAGATTAGCCTCGCTCTACGCGCCACTCTTTGAGGCCGAAAGGCTCCTCAAGAGCTCTTCACTCCCCTCACTCTTTGTTTTGGAACGGTTGGTTGCGATCTTAGCTCAGGCGTAAATTCGTTAAGCTGTAAGTTGATTGACGTGCTGAGTGAGCCGTGAAATCAGCCGCGAGGCCTTTGCCCAGTGGATGATTTTCCTGGTTGCTGCTTTATCAATCAGGGGGATTGCTGTGGAGAGAGTCTGCTTTGCCGTGGTGACATCTTTCGCTTCCACCGCGTTGCGCACTTCCTTAATCACACTTTTCAGGCGCGACTTTGCGGCTCTGACGCGTTCGTGGCGTTTCTTGTCTTTTCTCAGTTGCTTCACAGCGGCTCTAATATTAGGCACTCTCGCCTCCTTAATGGAAATATCGACTAGGTATAATAGAAGAGATTCTTTACCATTTCGCGTCTCTTTTTGTCAACGATGATAGCTTGGCCCTACCCGGTCAACTTGCACCCCACAATCACTCCCGTCGCAACCTTTTTTCCCTCTACAGAGGCCCTGGCATTGGCAATTTGGAAGTCGCCCACCCTCTTGTCCAGAGTTACTTCCAAATGAAGCTGATCCCCCGGAACCACAGGTCTTGTGAATTTAAAACTATCGAGTTTGGCCGTCACGGCCACATCGGCCTCAAGCATGATTTGAGCGCATTGGCAGAGACTTTCTACGATGTAAACAGCAGGAAAGATGGGCTGCTTTGGAAAATGCCCAAGGAAGATTCTCTCATTAAAGCTGACATTTTTAATAGCCACGACTCGCTTGCCTGGCTCTTTTTCGAGAACCCGATCCACCAAAATAAAGGGATATCGATGATCGGTGAAAAAACTCATGAAGCACCTTTTACGTTGACCTTTCCCACCGCTACTTCTTCGACAACCTGATTGCGGATGGTAATAGTTGCTTGTACAATGTTCAAAGCTTCCTGATTGTAGCGAGACTGAATCAAAAGCACATCTCCCGGCTGAACAGGCCTGAGAAATTTGAATTTTTCAATAGACAACACATAACCTTCCTCTGTCTTTCGCGCCGCAGAAGGACACTGAATGATTGCTTCAATATCAGTGAGCATCACCTGGGTCGTCTGTAACCCCATTTCAATCAGCAGCACACCTGGATAGACGGGACGATCCGGGAAATGGCCAGAGAGAATTTCTTCTCCAAACGTCACATTTTTTAAACAGGTGCATTGCTTCTGGAATTCATGTTCCACAATTCGATCGATCATGAGAAAGGGAAATCGGTGAGGAACGACTTTCGGAATTAAATCTGCCGGATACATCAGAGAATTCCTCCATCAACCACATGAACCTGACCTGTAATGTAGCCCGCTTTCGGACTGGACAAAAATTCAACCATATCCGCCACATCACCCGTCTTGCCGAATCGCTTCAGGGCTGTCAGGGTTTTATACTGAGCAAGCACTTCAGAATCGACCTTTTCAGTCATTTCTGTCTCGATTAATCCGAGGACCAGAGCATTACATGTAATATTTTTCCTGCCAATTTCTCTGGAGAGGGACTTCGTCAGACCGATCAACCCAGCCTTGGCTGTTGAATAATTCGTCTGTCCTGCCGTTCCTTTGACGCCGGAAACCGAGCTGATATTGATGATCCTTCCATGACGATTGGCAAGCATTCCGCTTAATACAGCGCGCGTACAATAGAACGCGCCATCCAGATGAGTCGCCAGGACGGATCGCCATTCCTCAGCCGTCATCATCATAAGCAGATTATCCCGGGTGATACCGGCATTGTTCACAAGGATCGTTACAGACCCAAGTTCGCGCTCAATCTTTTCAACCATCGAATGAACATCTTCTTCGTTGCCAACGTCAGCCCTGTAGATTTTCAAGCGATTTGAATCAGAGGCTTTCAGAAGTTCATCGGCCTTCTGCTGACTCTGATGGTAATTGATTGCCACTTTAGCGCCCAAAGTATAAAACCGCAGCGCAATTTCCCGCCCGATTCCCCGGCTGCTTCCGGTGACGAGTGCAACCTGTTCTGACCAATACGCCTGCATCATTTTACACTCTCAATACACATCGCCCTTTTCATGAAAGAATCCTTCCAGTGCCACACCGATGGGTCTTTGTCAATTCGCGCCCCAAATCCGTGCGTACGGCCAGGAAGTGCATCCGAGCGTCCGAGGAGTCGGTGGATCAAGGCCACCGTTGACACCGTGCAGTAATTATTATAGTTAATCCAAGCTAGGACGAATCCAGGGGAAGATATGCAGGGAATGTATGATGAAGGAGATCACGACGACGGAAATCAAGCATCTTTTAATTGAGGCCTTCGACCTCGAAAAAGATGCAGATCAGCTTCCCGATG
>JACQJE010000086.1 GCA_016205125.1 Deltaproteobacteria bacterium
ATCTTGACACGGTGCATTTATTTGGCTAACTGGCACACTCTTTGCTCCTTTACCTTTCCAGGGAAGGAAGAGGAGTCCGTGAGGAGAGAGAAGGTGAGAGGATTCACCCCGTACAGGGAAGGATTTCGAAGGAGCCTGCTCCTGAGCGTTGTGATTGCTCTATTCTGCCTCCTTTACACTCCTCCGGTATGGGCCAGAGATGGAAAGATGGCGGAATTCTTGGTTAAGCTTGTCCGCACAACGGCCCTTTCTATTCATCAGGGGGAAATTCCTGTCGTGACCCCGGTGAAGATCCGGTCGCATCTTGTGAATCTCATGGGCGCAGAGATGGTGCGGTTTCCTTTGACTGCCGCGGAAAAGAATTTGATTGAATCCTCGCTGGACCAGATTTCCCATGAGCTTTATCGGGCGGCCCCTTACCTTAAAAAAACCGATATCTATGCGCTCCTTGATTTTTCTTCAACGATTGCCCGGAGTAGGGTCGCAGAGCGACTCCCGACAGATCGCATCTCCCTATCCGGTATTGGTTCTTCTGAAGCGGTACTCTCCTCGATGCCCGAAGATCCGACCCTTGCGTTGCTCGAAGGTCCCGCTCCTGAGGCGCTCCCTTACCAGGATGGCGATACCGAAGAGGGAGGTCATCTTCTTGAGGAGGGAATCAGGGCATTTTCAGGGGGGGATCATGCGAAGGGGCGTTTGCTTCTTGAAAAGACGGTTGTCCTCGCTCCATCCCTGGCTGGAGGGCATTTTTATTTGGGTGAGGTCTATCAGGCGTTAGGAATGAGGGAAGAATCGATTCGGGCCTATGAAGAGGCGATACGCCTGAATCCCCGTTATCCGGGAGCCCATTATCGCCTCGGGGAGATACTGGCGGAGGGGGACGAGAGTCCCAGAGAGCGGGCAGTCGATATGCTCAAGGAGGCTCTCCGGATGGATCCCGATCATATCGAGGCCTATCTTCTTCTGGGAAAGATCGCAGTTCAATTGGGGAGAGAGAAAGAGGCGATGGAGGCATTGCAGGAGGTGGAGATCCGCCGCCCCAAAAGTGCAGAGGCTCTCTATGAAGCGGCACTGATCTACTCTGATATGACTCCGCCGCGCTCACCCCAAGAAGTGATGCTCTTTGGGGACCCCCGGCTGGTCTATTCCCAGAAGGGGATTGAACTTTTTCGTGAGGTCCTCGCTCTTTCTGAAACCGATCCTGCATTAACCTTCCTCAGAGGAGAGAGTTATAAAAAGCTTGCCGATCTTTATCATAGCGGCCGCCTCTATGAGGCTGAGGCGGCGATTCTTGAAGAGTATATTGCCGGCTCTGCAGATCATCATGCGCGGGTGCGGCTGGGACGGCTTTATTATGATATGGGTAGATATGCCGAGGCGATTGAAGCGCTTGAGCCTTATGTGATGTACAGCTCTTCCACTGAGGCCTGCGTCGATCTCGCTCTGTCCTATGCAAAATTAAATCGTTTTGCTCCAGCGATTGCTGTTCTTGAAGGGGCATTGGAACGAACCCCTCAAAATACCCTTCAAAATAATAAAGACGTTTTTCTCATCCGCGCCCATATTGTCGAAATGCGTTTGCAATCCAGGGATGTTGAGAGGGCGAGGAGAGATCTGCCGATTCTCAGAACGCTCTATGATTCGCGTGATATTGAGCAGCGATTAATGCTAGAGCGGATTGAGAATCGGATTTTATTGATGAACTGACGTACCTCTCCCTTGATGGGGAAGGGTGGGGGTGCATATTCCTCAACTTATTGAGAAGTACGCTTAATTTTTTTCCATATCTTCCGATAGAGAGAGTTGTGAATGGAAGTTATGGAATCTCTGTCCCAATGAAACTATTTGAAGCGAGCTTAGGAAAAAAGCGCCTCTATTTTGCGATCTTCGTGATCTACTGCGTTTTAGGCTACGAGTTTACGAACAAATTCCAATTTTTTGAGCCTTCTCCCCTCCCGCTGATGTGGGTTGACAAGGCGATTCCGCTCATTCCCTGGACCGTATGGATTTATTTTTCACAGTACATTTATTTTTTCTTCGGACTCGCTTTTATCAAGCATGTTCACGTCATGAGAAAATTGATGATTGCGTTTTTTTTCTGCCTCACTCTAAGTTTTTTGATCTTCTTCTTCTACCCGACGACATGCCCCAGAGCGGCAATGCTTGATCCCACTTTAAGTGCAAAAATGCTCCAGCTGATCTGGAAAATAGATGCCCCGTTTAACTGTTTTCCGAGTCTGCATGTGTCGCTCCCCTTCACCATGGCATTTTATTTTTATGAGATCTCAAGAAAACAGGCCATTTTTCTCACTCTCTGGTCTGCGGCCATTGCAGTTTCAACCCTGACAACGGATCAGCATTACTTTGTCGATGTGGCGGGTGGAGTGATATTGGCTGTTATTTTTGTCCCCTTCTCATCCTGGCTCTATAGTAGATTGCATGCTGAAAAGATGGCTGGATCACCTTGATCCCTCGACTTCTCGACTCGGCCTGTGGCCTCGATCGAAGAAGAGCAAATGCGCTCAAAGTTTAGCGCACTAAAGACAAGCGATGATTTTGGATAACTGCTCCATTGGCCGGAGCTGACGGCAGGCTCAGGAGAAGTTTTCCCTTAGGAGAGATTCTTCCTGTGAGCATGCGATGTCCTTTCCCTGCATCGAGGAGGAGTGCCACATGTCCCGTATAAAAGTCGTATGAACCAAAAATGACCGGATCTGTGTAAACCAACCCGTCGTGAGAAAAGAACTTGAGATCCCCTGTCAGAGTGAGCGGAAAGTAAGGATTGTGAGGCTGAAATTCTGCATTGAAGAAGGGATGGCTCTTGAGTTCAAGGAGGTGGTGTGTGGCAGGTTGATCCCCTTCGCCTGCTAAATAGCCCCCTTCAATCGAAGGGATTGACACCGCTTCTGGAGGAAGCAGAGGAAGCTCTTCTCCCCTGAGAAGCTCAATCGTCCCGATGCGGCCTCTCGTGTGAGAATACCAGACGCCGCGGATCGACTCTTTTTTCCACTCTTCGATGACCAGAAAAATGCCGCGCTCTTCATCAGAAAATGTCAGACCATTCTTCTGATCGGTATGCCGGGAAGAGGAGTCGAGGAAAGGCCGAGGTCTGAAGGCATAGGTGAGCGGTTCTCCATGCTGGGAATTTCCCGGAGTGCCAAAGAAGAGATGGGCGACCCCTTCAATTTGCGGACGCGGAATCTGCATCATGCCAAAATCGGTCGAATAGTAGGCTCGCACATCGAGACGCAATGCCTGGTATTGATCGAGTTGTTCATGGTGCAGGTAGCCGAAAAAGCTCCCTCGCATCTCTTTTAAGGATGAGAGTTCTGTGACCTTTGGGCTCTCGGGAAGTTCAAGATGAAACTCTCGGGAAGACGCGGTCGGAGTTAAATGAGGCGCGGACTTTTGCGCCCCCTCCTCCACTTTCGCAAACCGGCACTTGTCGCAAAGAATCGTGTTGCCGTCGACCTGGCAGAGGAGATCACGGCTGTTGTCTGGATTTCCGAGTTTCGCGCCGGTCAGAAAAAGCTGGCCGGTGAAGAAGTTGTAAGTTCCAGATTCATAAGCCTGCCAGATGCAGGTGGAGTCCGAGGTATCACAGCGGCGCCCCAGCCTCCCCGTAATATGATAAGCCCCGAACGGGCTGGTGACTCTCTCTTCTTCAAGTTCATTCATTCCCCGTGCTGTTTCAATTTGAAGGAGCAGAAGTTCAACGTTTCCTTTTTGGCAGAGCCCCGTGTATTCTCCAGCCAAAGGAAGAATGTTAAAAGATGCCGCGTTGTCTGTGATCCCTCCTCCCTTCTTAAAAATGGGGACAGCCTCCATTTTTAAAGGATCCTGGAGATCGAGATTGAGATTTCCGATAACCGCGCCAAACGGTGTGCGGACTTTCCCCATCAGCATCTTCATTGGACGACCGCCCATCTCATGTTCCATGTAGCGCATGTCCTGGAGAGTTAGTCCCTGAGGGGTGCCGTTGAACTGAAGCGCCCCTGTCTGGGGGTTCGCACGGATCTCCTCGTTTCCTTCATATTCATAAATCAGATATTCATGACTGCGAAAGTCTCCGAGAGGGAGGGTGAGAACCCCTTTCAGTTTCCGCCACTCCCCATCCTCCTGCACTTTAAAAAGGTCAAGGGATGCAAGGAATTTTCTAATGCTTATGCGGTTGCGTCAGGTACGCAGGATTGATATTCTAATTTAGAGAAAATTCGGCCAACTACAGGGAGGTGTGGTCGATGATCACGGATGACTTGACC
>JACQJE010000083.1 GCA_016205125.1 Deltaproteobacteria bacterium
AATATTTACAGAGATATAGCATATTTAATCATAATAAATCAAGTAAATATAAGTAGTTAATAACATATAGTTAATCTTATTTCGAAATGGCTAACCCCCGCTCAACCAACTCCACATACTGTTCAAAACTGAGCTCCTCGGCGCGCACCTTCTCGCTCAAACCAATGTCACGGAAGAGTTTCAGCCACTCCCCCTTCGTGAGGCCAAACGTCTCACTTTGTCCGAGCCCGTTGATGAGAAATTTTCTCCGCCTTGCAAACGCGTCCATGACGAAACGCCTGAACAGCTTCCACTCGGGAAGGTGCCGCGTCTGCGCGCAGTGACGGAAAGTCAGGACCATCGAATGAACAGCGGGAGGCGGAAGAAAGGATCCCGGCTCCACCACAAATCCTTTTGTCACTTCGGCAAAATATGCGACGTTCAATGTGAGCGCACCATAGGACTTATTGCCGGGATGGGCCAGAATGCGATCGCCGACCTCTTTCTGGAACATCAAGACCATCCTTTCAATTCGATCCCAGAAGCCAAAGAGATGAAAGAGGATCTCTGTCGCCGCATTGTACGGGAGATTCGCCACAACAATGCACTTTTTTCCGTCGGGAAAAATCCTTGAGAGACCGACTGAGAGGACATCCGCAACCACCAGACGAAGACATCGCCCCTGATCCGCCACCAGCTGAGACTTTCCGATTTCTTCCTGGAGAATCTCTGCCATTCTTCGATCGCGCTCTATCGCAATGACTTCCCGCGCCTCCGTTAACAACAGTGATGTCAGCATCCCCGTTCCGGGGCCTATTTCCAGGAGAGTATCGTTTTCTCCCACATGAGCCAGGGAGACAATTTTTTGCGCCACATGAGGATCGGCAAGGAAGTGCTGGCCGAGTTTCTTTTTAGGTGAGAAACCATATTTCCTGAGAAGCGCTGCAGGATGAAGATACTTCATTCTGCCTTCTTCTCGCGCCGAGCCAGACGACTCTGGTGATGACGGTGCACAGCGTAGACAAAGAGCGGTTTTGTAATGAAATAAGCAATAATCGCTGAAAAGACACCGACGATAATCGAGCCGAGCATCAGTACAAGAAAGTAATCGAGACCCAGTTTGACTAAATTTTCCATAGAGGTGAGATGTTCCGCTTTGAAGGCAACTGCGGGAGCGGAGACAAAAAGGCGGCCCACTTTGTAATTAAAGGCAAAAATCGGGACAGAAGTGAACGGATTTGTGATCCAGACGCCGAGCGCCGCTGCAATCTTGCTCTCCCTGAGCCACATAGCCAGAAGGAGAGCCAAAATCGTCTGAAAGGGGAAGGTCGGTGTCATTCCTACAAAGATGCCAACTGCCATGCCGCGCGCCACTTCATCCGGAGTTGAGCGCATCCGAATGAAGCGATAATAAAAATATCGAAGTTGCCGCTTAATTTGCATGGCGGGATGAGTCACCTTTCTTCAGCCAATCCATTGGCAGATTTGGATCGGCATTAAGTGACAAGGGTGAACGATATCCGAGTTGGAGCAGTGCATATCCAAGCCCCCCAATCATTGCCGCGTTATCAGCACAAAGTCCAATTTCAGGGACGATAACCTCCACTCTCCCCTTCAACATCTGGAGTCTTTCTCTCAATCTTGAGTTCGCCGCCACACCTCCGGCTACAACAACCTGCCTGAAAGGCCCTCTTTTCAACGCCTCTTCTATCTTATGGAATATCACATCTACGATGGCTTCGCGAAATGACGCTGTGAGATGGGCTAAATCTCCCTTTGAAATCTCCCCCGGTTTGAGTCCTCGCTCCCGCATCCAATAGATCACCGATGTCTTAATTCCACTAAAGCTCATGTCAAGGTTCTTCGCATGAAGGAGCGGCCTGGGAAATGCGATCGCGTGAGGATTTCCCTTCTCCGCCATCTGATCAATAATGGGCCCGCCTGGAAAGCCCAATCCAAGCCATTTTGCAATTTTATCAAACGCCTCTCCCGCCGCGTCATCACGAGTCGCTCCTAGCAATTCGTACTGATCCCAACCGGTCACTCGATAGAGTGCAGAATGGCCACCGGAGACGACGACTCCCAGAAGAGGAAAACGCGGCTCCACGGAAGTTGTTTCACCTCGATTCTGTAAGAAAGCCGCATAAATATGGCCGCATAGGTGATTGATCCCTATAAAAGGCCTCTCAGCTGCTGCTGCAATCCCTTTGGCCGCCTGCAAGCCGACCAGAATAGAGCCGATCAACCCAGGCCCTGCTGTTGCCGCTACTCCAATCAAATCAGCCCAGGAGATTTCCGCAGACTGCATCGCTTTTTTGACAAGAAGGCTCATGACCTCCAAGTGTGCACGAGAGGCAGTCTCTGGCACCACACCTCCATATTCCGCGTGGAGATCAATTTGAGAATGGCGCACGTGAGAAGAGATCTCTCTCCCTTCCCGGACAATGGCAACAGCTGTGTCGTCACACGATGATTCTATGCCGAGGACATACACCAGTTCTTACCCCCAAAAGTTCAAAACAGGTGGGGCGGTATTTTAGCGGGTTTTCCACGTGAGGGCAATCTTTAGTGCTGTAAAGCGGCTAGTTTATTCTTTGCAACTTTCGCCTCTTCTGACTGAGGGAAATCGTCGATGAGCTGTTGGTAGAAGAGGACTGCGTCTGCTGGTTTCCCAAGTTTCAGGAACGCTTCACACTGCTTGAGGTAGGCTTCAGGAAGTTTCTCAAATTTCGGAAACTTCGTTTTCAATTCCTCAAACTCTAAAATGGCTTGAGCGTACTCTGTCATTTGGAAATGAGCTTCCGCGAGGTGGAAAAGGTAAAGGGGGTTTTTCTCTTGTTGAAACATCTTTTGCAGCTGAGATACGGCCTCTTCAAATCGCTGTTCATCCAAAAGGAGCTTGACCTGATCGAATTCTCCTCCCCCGGGAACCTCCGGTGAAGAGGCTGTCTGCGCTGAAGGTGAAGAACCCTCCATTCCTAGGGGTGAAGCGGCAGACTGTCTGTAAGCCGCCACATCGCGATTGTGCTCTATCGCTTCAAGCCGCCCCTGAAGTTCCTGGATCTTCCTCTCCAGAATGTCCATTCGCGCATCAAAGTCGGCCTCCTGCACATCCGGATTCGGTTTTTCCCCCTTCACGCCAGCATGCAATCCACCCGAACTCTTGATTGGCTGAATCGACGCACAGCCCATCATGAGAGGGAGAAGAAAAAAGAAACTCAGCAACAAGCGACTCATAGCGTGTTTGCAGTTTTTCACGTCTTCACCCCTCAATCGAGTAGGAGGGGGCCTTACAGCCCCCGTCCTCTCACACCACCGGACATGCGCTGTCGCGTCCGGCGGTTTCTGTTAAATGTTTAACACCGCAAAC
>JACQJE010000082.1 GCA_016205125.1 Deltaproteobacteria bacterium
GACTATTCTTTTACTCCCTCGGGGAAAATCAGGACAAGCCAGGACGATCAATCTCTCCTACCGCATGTTGAAGTGGGGAGGAGGGATTCTTGCGGCCTCTCTTTTGTTCTGGCTGGTGAGTCTCGTGGTGGCCCTTGAATTTTCTGGAGATCGCTATCAGCGGGCCCGTCTTTCCAGTGAGAATGCGCTTCTGCTGAAAGAAGTCGGTGACATGCGGACAAAGTTTGCTTCTGCGGCAGAGACCCTTCAGCGTGTTCAGCAATTTGCTGAGAAACTTCGGGTGATGACCGATTTTCCCAGTGATGCACCCTCTGCTCAAAGTAAGATGAGTATGGGGGGGCCCTCTGAAACAGAAATGGCGGAAGAGATCACTGCCGAGGGAGAAGAGATCGCGAGCATTGACGGGGAGGAAACAGGCGATTCCGGGTCTCTTGAGGATCTGAAGGCCAATTTTGAAAAACTTCAGCGGAAATTGGAGCAGGAAGAGCGTTCCCTTGAAGAGCTTCATAGTTTTCTGAAAGAGAGACAGACCCTCCTCTCTTCAACACCCTCTATCTGGCCGACCAGGGGATGGGTTGCTTCAGGGTACGGATACCGCGTTTCTCCCTTTACCGGGATGCAGCAGCTTCATCAGGGGATCGATATCGCGACTCACCGCGGGACAAATATCATTGCGCCAGCAGACGGTGTGGTGACTTTCGCCGGAATGAAAAAGGGGTATGGGAATGTCTTGGTGATCGATCACGGTTATGGGATCAAGACCAAGTACGGGCACAACTCTGAGGTTTACGTGAAGAGTGGAGATGCCATAAAGAGAGGGACCCTGATCGCGCGCGTCGGCACTACAGGCCGGACAACCGGCCCGCACCTCCACTATGAAGTCTGGGTCAATGGAATTCCCGCCGATCCGATGGACTTTATTCTCAACTAGCAGTGAGTTCCCATCCGAAAGTAGAATGCTACTGCGGACAGCTGCAAAGTTGAGTGTCTTCGTTGGAAGGGAAAAAATGGTCCTCGACGTAGCGCTGCTACGCCTGTGGGCATTTTTCCCCTTCTGCCTCGACACTCAACTTTTCGCTTGTCCTCGTTAAGCATTTTATTTTCGGATGGGAACTTTAAAAATTCAATTTCCACTCATGGCCACACCCCCCCAAAAAAGATCTCTGATCTTTGGGGGACTCCTCTATCATGAGACAGGGCCCCCACGCGGCTTGCTGTGTGGGGAGGTGGAATTTTCAGATGCACACTGAAAGCAAAGACACGTCGTACGCGTATTGGACTCACTCAAAGCTGGCACGCGGATTGCACTTTACATTCCTGCAGTGCGGAGAGGCTGATTGAGATTTCTGTAACCTATTGAAATCAGCCAATAGATGGAGCTGGCGGCCCAGGGAAAAGAGCGCCCCGACTGACACTATTTTGCGCAGTTGAATGACAATAATTGTCACAGACCGACAGAGTTGCGCGGGAGAGGGGTATGAAGAGAGAGTGGAATAAGTGTCCGTATAATTTGAGAGTGGGCGGTTTGTTCAGAGCAAACGTCACCGCCAGCGCTGCAAGCAAGTTCTCCGTCATTGCACACGCCAAAATTTTTCATCATCCCTTGGAGGCGTTTGTCTCGGAGAGAGTTGCGAGAAATCTTCCGCTGGGGATCCCCTTTTCGCTCATCGCTCTTCTGATGCTCTCTCTCCTTACTTCCAGGAGCGGTTTTGCAGAAGATCCCAAGAAGGTTCGTCCTGAAGAGATGGCGAAATTGATTTCGATTTTGGATGTCCCGGACGATGGGGCTGGGGAGAAAAGCGTATCTCAGCAACCTGCACGCATGAAAGCCCTCACCAAGCGCGACGAACTGAGGATCGCTGAGATTCTGCAGGTCGAAGAAAAGTTCTTGCGCGCTCTGGGGCTCCGTCCTACCGCTCAAAGCGCGAGATCCGCTTATACCATTGCCCGCAGGATGAAAGAGATTTTTGAAAATGAGGAGACTTTTTTGGACGAAACGATCGATGTGACTAGTGAGGAGTGGAACCGGAGAGAAGCGGTCCACTTTTTTCTCGGCAGACTGGCTGAAGTAGAGCCTGCGCTCTACGGAGACGTGATTGAGAAATACACCCTTCTCCTTGAGCCTGAGGCAAAGGAAGGGCTGAAGCATTGGAGAGAGCGCAGGGAAAATTTTGATGAGAAAGAATTCTTGGGAACAGTTGAGGGAGATGAGAAGTGGGCTTATGCCGGCGAAGGGGGCCGATCTCTCTTAGAGCTAAAGGCATCTATTTTAGCAGACCGGGGCAATTATACCCGGGCGGCTCAGACTCTGGAGCTTCTGCGGCGGAGCCGATCTGAGCGACTGCGCTCTTCTCATAGTGTTGAAATAAGACTCCTTGCTGCCTATGCGGCGGGGGGGGAAGAGAAGAGGTTTGAGGAATTGAAAGACGAGCTTCAGGCGACGTTGCGACAGAGCAGTTTTCCTGATGCCGATCGGAGAGCCGCCTTGGAAATATTGGAACGATTCATTCAGGGACCCTGTCAGGTGCTTTTGGAGGAGGCAAAGAAGCGAATAAAAACGGTAGAACGCGGTGATCTTGATTGGACAGTGATCTGTAAAGCGCAAAAGCTTCGTTTAACGAAGAGGGGCGAAGAGCGTGTTTCGTGGCTGAGAGTCTTAAGGGATTTTGACCGCCTCGAAATTTTTGGTGATAAAGACTTTGCCTCCATTCCCGCCGGCATATTTATGATGGGGAGCCCTGAAGGTCCTGAAGGTGAGGTTAATAGAAGTAGTGACGAGAAGCTCCATCGCGTGGAGATCACAAAAGGCTTTGAAATCGCCAGGACAGAAGTGACCCAGCTCCAGTGGTTTCTGGTGATGGGGGACAATCCTTCCCATTTCAGCAAGCAGAATCACTGCCCAGGTGAGTATCTCGTATTGAATGGCATTTCCCTCTGCCCGAACCATCCAGTAGAGACGGTTTCCTGGAATGACGTCCAGGTTTTTTTGAGGACGCTCAATGAAAGGAAGAAGGGGGAGAAATACACGTATCGCCTTCCGACAGAAGCGGAGTGGGAGTATGCGGCCCGAGGGAGAGTGAAGAGAGATTCTTCGCCTGCGGCTCAGAATGACGAATTGGTGGTTCAGCAAGCGGCCTATTCCTTCGGCAATGACCCGGCGCAGTTGAGAGAATATGCGTGGTATTACGCCAACTCTCTTAGTCAGACACATGCTGTGGGACAGAAGAAAGCCAATCTGATTGGCTATGACGCCAGCGAGAAGCCCTACGGTCTTTACGATATGCATGGAAATGTCTGGGAGTGGTGTCAAGACTGGTATAACGATGATTATGATCAATCAGGAAAAGGAGAAAAATTGTCGGATGGGAGTGAGAGTTTCAAAGATCCGCAGGGATCCGAATCAGGCTCGTACCGCGTGATCCGTGGCGGCTGCTGGTACCGCAACCCGGAGGGCTTGCGGTCGGCTTTCCGCGGCAACTACGGGCCGGACATCCGCTTCGACGGCGTTGGCGTTCGTGTTGTGAGGACTTGCCCTTGACCCTTTTACCATTTATCCCTTTGCAATTTTAGGGCCGCCAGCGCGTCTTTCAGCGCTGCGGCAGCCCTTCGCATATGTGGGGGCGATGTTGCAACCTCCTGTCTTGAGTTTTGTTCAGGAGTGCGCGTAAAATAAGAGTAGTCATTGTA
>JACQJE010000088.1 GCA_016205125.1 Deltaproteobacteria bacterium
CTCCTGATCTCTCCCGGATTTTTAAGAGTTTCAGCGATCTTAGACCCATGCTCTGGCAATAAATCCGGATGTCTTTCTGCAATATGCTCCGCGCGTTCCGCTGTCAATTCAACTTCAGCTTGAAGGTAAGGACAGTAATATTTGGCCACATTAGAAACTCCTCGAACTCTATCTCTAAGCCATCTCAACTCCCTGTTAATAGCAGAATCATGTACAACTTACTACCGGATTTTGATTGGCTGACAATCGTTGACAAAGCCGGGCTAAAGTCTTAAGCTTGAACTTAAGGTGGCAAGTTGTGAGAAGTATTTGGGAAAAATCGTTAAAGCAAGGTGGTTCTTCGCTGTTTGAGGAGGAAGTGTCATGCCACGTCCCCGTTTTGCTTGGGGAGGTGCTGGAATTTTTGCAGCCAAAGCCCGGGGGAGTTTATTTTGATGGGACATTCGGAGGGGGAGGGCATACGCAGGCAATTCTGAAAGCATCTTCTCCTAATGGAATGGTGATTGCTTCCGATAGAGATGACAGTGCGGTTGCGAGAGGAGCCCTTCACTTTTCTGACACCATGGATTCGAGATTGAAGCTCTTTTGCGGTCGATTTGATGAAGTGGGGAGTTTTTTTCAGGGGAAATTTGACGGCGCCCTTTTGGATCTGGGGATCAGCTCGGATCAGATCATGGATGAAAAGAGGGGATTCAGCTTTATGAGAGAAGGTCATCTCGACATGAGGATGGATCTCACGATGAAAACGACTGCGGCAGACCTTATCAATCATTCTTCAGAAGCAGAATTAATCAGAATCTTATCCACCTATGGGGAAGAGCATCGCTCAAAGAGGCTGGCACGAGCCTTTGTAGAACATCGCCGGGAAACCCCGTTTCGTTCGACGAAAGAGCTGGTGCGTGTCGTGGAAAAAGTGAAAGGGAGGGAGAGCGGCCATTTACATCCTGCGACAAAAACCTTTCAGGCCCTTCGCATTGCCGTGAACCAGGAATTGGACTTCTTGAGGAAAGGAGTGGAGCCGATTGTCGATCAACTGGCTCCGGGGGGGAGGCTCTGTGTGATCAGTTTTCACTCTCTGGAAGATCGCATTGTCAAGGAGACATTTCGCCGGTTGAGTGGACTCTGCAGATGTCCCGAAAAGATTCCTCTCTGTGTTTGCAATCCCGTTCGGAGTGTGAGAGTTTTAACAAAAAAGCCAGTGAAGGCGGGCAGGGAAGAAATGGCCGCTAATCCAAGATCGCGAAGCGCCAAACTGAGAGTGGTAGAGCGGATATGACAAATCATAAGAAAGTTTACAAGGTTATTTTGGAAAATCCGAGAGTGGCAGAGTTTCATTCCCGGAAGAAGAAGAGTGTTTCCACTCAAATCACTCTTGTTTCTTTGCTCCTTATTGGGGTCATGACGGGATCCATGCTTTTCTACGTATGGTCCCGCGTGAAAGTGGTCGAACTGAATTACGCGATTGTCGAGTTGACGCAATTAGAGCAGGAGTTGCTTGAACAGAACCGCCAGTTTCGTCTCCAGCTGGCTGCCATGACCTCGCCTACACGACTTGATATGATGGCAACGAATAAGTTCAACATGAACTGGCCGACGAATGAACAGATCGTTCGCCTCAAGTGAAGTATGCCGCCTCAACGTAATATTCGTCTGATAATTGTCTTCATTTTGATTCTTTTCGTTTACGGCCTTATTGCGGGCCGGGCCTTTCAATTGCAATTTTTCGCGGACAGGAAGATCGTGAATCTCGCTGAACGGCAGTATCAGCGAATGATCAAGCTTAAACCGAAGCGGGGAGCTGTTTATGATCGAAATGGCAATGAATTGGCTTTAAGTCTCGATATTCCCTCCGTCTATGCGCGCCCCCGGCTCGTAAAAGCTCCATTTCAGACTGCGGATAAACTCTCGCGGATGTTGAATATGCCGCGGGATCAGATATTAGCGAAATTGAAAAGCAAAAATTCATTTGTCTGGCTAACCCGGCAGGTTGATCCAGGTAAGGCAGAAATTGTCTCAAATATCAAAATGCGAGGGATTGGAATTGTAAATGAAGGGAGGAGGATTTATCCTCATGGGTCGCTGGCAAGCCATATCCTCGGTTTTGCGGGTGTCGATGGTCGCGGTCTTGAAGGGGTGGAGCGGAAATACGATGAAATCTTGAGGGGAGAGGAACACTCGGTCATGTCTGATTTTGATGCGCTGGGTCGTCCCATTTCGGCCGCACCGCTTCTCCGGGGTGCTTATACCAGCGCGCATTTTCTCTATTTGACGATCAACAAGTCAATTCAATATTTCGTAGAGCGGGAATTAGGGAATGCAGTGGAGGAGTCTGGTGCAGATGCAGGCTCAGCAGTAGTGATGGTTCCCCGGACAGGAGAGATCCTCGCCCTGGCAAATTACCCAAGCTACGATCCGAATGTCTTTCGTAGAAGTTCACTTCTGGAGCGGCGGAATCGTGCGGTCACGGACATGTTTGAGCCAGGTTCTACAATGAAAGTTTTTGTTGCGGCGATTGCGCTGGAGGAAAAGGTTGCGACACCCCGGACCAGGTATGACTGCGAAAATGGGGAATTTAAAATCGGCGGCCGAGTGATTCGGGAAGCCCAAGGGCATCGCTGGAAGAATCTTACACTCGCCGACATCATCAAAGTTTCAAGCAATATCGGAGCAGCCAAAACAGCGCTTCAGATGGGAAAAGGAAAATTATATCAAGGGCTGAGAAGTTTCGGCTTTGGTGTTCCAACTGGGATCGATTTGCCGGGTGAAGCGGTGGGACTCACCCAGCCGCGGGAGAAGTGGACGCCGCTCACTCTGAGTACCGTGGCCTTTGGACAGGGGATCTCGGTGACAGCGATTCAGCTTGTGACAGCCTTGTCCGCTATTGCCAATGGTGGTAAACTGATGCGCCCTTTTATCGTGCGTCAGGAAGTCGATTATCGCGGGGTTTCTGTGAGAGAATTTACCCCTCAGGCGGTCAGTCAGGTTGTCTCTCCAGAAACCGCGGCGCAAGTACGGGAGATGATGGTGCGGGTGACCGATCCGGATGGGACGGGGAGCCTCGCGGTTATTGAGGGGATGAGGGTGGCTGGGAAGACAGGTACAGCGCAAAAACCCGACGTCATGACGGGAGGGTATCATCCTGATCAGTATGTCGCCTCTTTTTTTGGTTTTGCGCCGGCCGATGATCCGAAGCTCGCCGTGTTAGTTGTCATGGACAACGCAAAGGGGAGTTATTTTGGCGGTACTGTGGCGGCACCGCTTTTTCGGAAGATTGTGACTCATGCCTTAAATGCAGAGGGGATTCGCGTGACAGCCAAACAGCAGGCGCCGCGAAAATCGGTTGAGGTGCGGAGCCTGCGAGCGGTAGAGGTGCCTTTCATTCGAAGGGTGGGCGACCGTTACATGATTCCCTCTCTGAGAGGATTGACCATGCGGGAAGTGGCTGAACTTTTTAACGAGGTTCCTGTAAAGGTGAGGTTCAGGGGATCCGGAGTTGTGCGCGATCAAAATCCCCCTGCAGAAAGTATGGTATCGGCTGGCGCAACGTGTGTCATCACATTTGCTCAGCCTGATTCGGAAAGTGGAATATAGCGCTGTGATGAAATTTTCACGCACAAGGATCTATAAATGAAGGTATCTCTTAGGGCGCTAGTCAAAGTATTAAACCCGCCGCCAAAAAAATGGTCAGGCCGGCAGGAGGGTGAGGCTGCTCACCTGACCACGCATGCAGACTCTGTCACTTCCGATTCGCTTTTTGTTGCCATTCGCGGGAATAGTGTGGATGGCCACCATTTTTTGCCAGAGCTCCTCTCAAAAAAACCTGCTGTTCTGGTTGTTGAGGATCCGTCATCCATTGCTCACTTGATAGATCAAGGCACAACAGCGCTCCTGGTGGTAGAGAATACGCGGAAGGCGTTGGCCCAATTGAGTGCCCTGTTTTATCAATTCCCCTGGAAAAATATGGATGTTGTCGGCATCACGGGGACGAATGGCAAGACGACGACAACGTACCTCTGCGAGTCGATTGCGCGGAGTGCCGGAAAGATCCCCGCCATCATGGGGACTATTGAGACGCGGTGTGGAGACTGGATGGCGCCGTCAAAATTGACGACTCCGGCCCCCCCGCGCCTCCATGAGCTGATCACTGAAATAGCTGAAAAGGGGGCGACGCATCTCTTTGCGGAAGTTTCCTCTCATGCACTTGACCAATTCCGGTTTTATGCCATCGATATTTCTGTGGCGGCCTTTACAAATTTGACGCAGGATCATCTCGATTATCATCATTCAATGGAGCATTACTTTGGGAGTAAAGCGAGGCTTTTCACAGAGTACTTGCCTGATTCAACAGCAAAATATCCAACTGCTGTGATCAATCTTGACGATCCATGGGGAAAACTTCTGGTGAAAAAGATCCCATCGCATTGCCGACTCCTGACCTATGCTTTGGATGCTGAGGATGCATCCGTCAAAGTCCTTCAATATGAACTTTCCCTGAAAGGAATTCGCGCTGCGATAAGGATTCCTCAGGGTCTGATTGAGATCCGATCCTCTCTTATTGGTCAACACAACCTCTCCAATATCGCGTGCGCTGCGGCCATTGCGTCTGCCTTAGAGTTTTCTGCCGATAGGATTGTCGAAGGGATTTCCCATTTGAAGGGAGTGCCGGGGCGGCTTGAGGGGATTGAAGAGGGGCAGTCCTTTGGGGTCTTTGTCGACTATGCGCATACCGATGATGCTCTGCATGGTGTGCTGACAGCGCTCCGCACTCTTTCATCCAAGTCGAGAGTCATCACTGTTTTTGGCTGTGGAGGGGATCGGGATCCTAAAAAACGGCCGTTGATGGCGAAAGCGGTGTCGGAGATGAGCGATTACGCCATCATCACGTCAGACAATCCACGAACGGAGTCCCCAAAGAAGATCATTCTGGAGATTCTTGGAGGTCTTCCCCCCCATTTCAGGGAAGGGGAACATTGGAGAGTGATTGAAGATCGAAGAGGGGCGATTGAGACAGCTCTTTCCCTGGCGAAGGGGGAAGACGTGGTGTTAATAGCAGGGAAGGGGCATGAAGCGTATCAAATCATAGGAAAGAAGACCCTCCCCTTTGATGACCGGGAAGTGGCGAGGGGGTGGTTGAGAAGGCGGTTTCGATATGAAGGATAAGTTATCGCTGGGCGACCTTCGAGCCGCTGTATCGGCTTGCGTTATTTCGGGGGATCTTTCAAAAAATCGGAGCGTGGAGCGCGTCAGCATTGACTCCCGCACGCTGGCTGCGGGTGACTTTTTTATTGCGGTCAAAGGGAAAAAATTCGATGGAGCTGATTTTCTTTCTGAAGCGGAAGCCAAAGGGGCATTGGGTGCCCTTGTCGCGCAAGGATGTTCCTGGAGGCCGAAACATTCAGGATTTGTACTCCTCTCATGTGATGACACAGTCCGCGGCTTGGGTAAAATTGCGAAGCATTGGCGTGCAAAATTTTCCATTCGCGTGATTGGCGTGACCGGTTCTACGGGCAAATCGACGACAAAAGAGTACATCTCGCATCTCCTGAGTCATTTCTATCCTGTCCTTAAATCGCAGGGGAGTTTTAACAACGCCATCGGTCTCCCCCTCACCCTGTTACAGCTGACTCCTCAGTCTGCGGCGGTTGTTTTGGAGCTCGGGACGAATCACCAGGGAGAGATTGCGGAGCTGGCATCGATTGCTTCTCCAAATGCGGGGATCATCACCCGCATCGATCCAGCGCATCTCAGCGGTTTAGGGACTCTTGCGGAGATTGCTATTGAGAAAGGGGCGCTTTTCCGCGCCCTTCCACCGGAGGGCATTGCAGTCGTCAATGTCGATGATGAGTACGTTCTGCGCGCGTCGAATGAAATTCGCCTGGGAAAGTTTACCTATAGCTCGCGAGGGAATCGTGCAGATTTAGCGGGTGAAATTGAGCGGGATCAGAAGCGCGGGTATTGGAAGGTTTATTGGAATTTTGCTGGTCAAAAGCGGCACTTTCCGCACCCTGTCTTTGGGCGGCATCATGCGGAAAATCTTGTCGCTGCCCTGGCAGTGGCACACGCCATTGGTCTGGACCCTGCAGAACTCGAGAGCATTTCTTCTCCTCTTCCGGATCTTGCTCACCGCCTCTCCATCTGGAGGTCAAAAAATATTGTTCTGATTGACGACTGTTATAATGCCAATCCCGCCTCTATGCGGGCCGCTCTCGATCAGCTCATGGAAGTAAGGGACGAGGGGAGCCGCGTGATCGCAGTCCTTGGAACAATGAATGAGTTGGGAGAAACTTCCCGGCAGCGGCATGAGGAGATAGGGAAATTTTCCGCTGAACTTTCGATCGATTGTTTAATTGGGGTTGGAAAGGGGGGAGAGGAGATTGTCTCCGCTGCGCGTTCAGCCCGGGGTCCCCAAAAAGTACCACTTTTTGGGGCGAGAGCCCGGGGCAGTTCGCAAGAGCATTTTTCCGCAAAAGATCCTGACGAAGCAATCCTGCTCCTGGAAAGAGTGATCGATTCCCCATCCACCCTTCTCGTCAAAGGTTCAAGGTCGCTTGAAATGGAAAAGATAGTCAAATCACTCAAGGAAAGATATAAATAACGCATGCTCTATCATCTCTTTTCATATCTGACATCGTCATTCAGCGTTTTTAATGTCTTTCATTACATTACCTTTCGAACCTTTTCTGCAATATTGACCGCTTTCCTGATCTCTCTTTTTCTTGGCCCCAAATTTATTGTTGTACTTAACCGGCTCCATATGACTCAGGCGATTCGAAATGACGGACCTAAGACTCATTTTCAAAAAGCGGGCACCCCTACCATGGGGGGGACTCTGATTTTGACGACGATGCTGGCGTCCATTCTCCTCTGGATGAATCTTAAAAACAGCCTCCTCTGGATTGTTGTCTTTATTGTTGCCGCCTTTGGATGCATCGGCTTGATTGATGACTATCTTAAAGTCTCAAAGACAAACCCAAAAGGACTTAAAGGGTGGAAGAAGCTCTTTTGGGAATTTCTCTTCAGCGGCATTGCAGCGATTCTCCTCTATTATAACTGGAATGTCGATTCGACCCTTTCTCTACCCTTTTTAAAATCGGTGCGACTCGATCTCGGAATTTTTTATATTCCCTTTGTCATGATGGTCATTGTCGGTACGGCTAACGCGGTTAACCTGACTGATGGCTTGGATGGGTTGGCTATTGGGCCGATCATGATCAGCGCTGTAACGTACCTCTTTCTCACCTATGTTTCTGGACATGCCGAGATTGCCTCATACCTGCAGATTCCTTTTATTCGGGGGAGTGGAGAATTGGCGATCTTTTGCGGGATTTTAATAGGCGCCGGCCTTGGCTTTCTCTGGTTTAACTCTTTCCCAGCCACCGTCATGATGGGCGATGTCGGATCTCTTGCCTTGGGTGGAGCTTTAGGGACCGTTGCGGTCATTTCAAAGCATGAAATCCTGCTGATGATTGTTGGCGGCATCTTTGTAGTTGAAGCATTCTCAGTGATGGCACAGGTGCTTTCTTTTCAGCTGACAGGAAAGAGGATTTTCAAAATGGCGCCCATCCATCATCATTTTGAACTGAAGGGATGGGCCGAGCCAAAAGTGATTGTCCGGTTCTGGATTATTTCGATCTTGTTATCTATTATTGCTTTGAGTACACTCAAGCTGAGGTAGCTGGAAACTGGAGTGAGAAGTTGGGAGGTTCGTTTTTAGGGAAGTATTGGAAGGTACTGTCTAAGGCCTTTGGTTCAGGAGGAACGACTGCGATGAGGCTCAAAGGGATGAGAGCTTTGGTAGTTGGGCTTGGGCGTACGGGTGTGGCGGCGGCAAAATTTCTGTCGAGCCGGGATGCATTTGTAACGGTTACAGACAGTCGGCAATCGGAACAGCTTTCCCATGAGTTGGAAATGCTCAAAGCTTTTCCACAGATCAACTATGAGCTGGGAAAACATCGCGACAAATCCTTTCTTGACGCGGATGTCATTGTTGTGAGTCCCGGTGTCCCTCTTTCAATCCCCCCTCTTGTCAGAGCGATGAAATCCAAACGGAAGGTGATGAGCGATTTTGAACTCGCAAGTTATTTTCTCAAAGATCTTCCGCTCGTTGTGATTACTGGAACGAACGGAAAGACGACGACGACGACTCTTATTGGGAAGATATTCGAAGAAGCGGGCAAGAAGGTTTTTGTGGGTGGAAATATTGGAAACTCTATTCTCAATCTCTTTCTTGAGGGTCGTCCTGTAGAGGCTCTGGTTGCGGAAGTGAGCAGTTTTCAGCTCGAAACGACGCGAAGTCTTCGTCCAACGGCGGCTCTGCTGCTCAACATCACGGAAGATCATATGGAGCGGCATGAGACCTTTGAGTCTTACGTTGAGTTGAAAGCAAAGATCTTTAAACTGGCAGACGGTTCTTATCCAGCTATTGTCAATCGCGATGACCCCCGATGTTTTGAGATTGCCCAAACCTTGACTCAGCCTGTTTACTACTTTAGCAAATCTCCATTTGTTGGAAAGGGTGTCTATTCAAAAGGAAAAGAGATTAAGATTGTAGAAGGAGAAAAGAGCCGCACCCTCTGTCATCTGGAGCAGTGGAAATTAAAGGGGCCGCATAATATTGAGAACGCGATGGCCTCTGTTCTGGCGGCGACTCTCCACGGAATTGCGGCCGAACCGATCCAGAGAGCGCTCGATCAGTTCCAGGGGCTTCCTCATCGTCTGGAGTTTGTCCGAAGGAAGAACTTTGTCTCTTTTTATAACGATTCCAAATCGACAAACGTCGATTCTCTTCTGCGTTCTCTTGAGAGTTTTTGCAAGCCAGTCATATTGATCGCCGGAGGGAAGGACAAGGGGACAGAGCTTACTCCGCTGGTCAATCTGGTCAGAGAGAAGGTCAAATATCTTCTGCTGGTTGGAGAAGCCAAGGAACGGTTTAATCGGATTCTTGGCCATTGCACGCGCACTTTTATCCTGGGGGGAATGGAAGAGGCCATTTTACTTGCTTATCAGCTCTCTAACAGCGACGATGTGATCCTCTTTTCTCCCGGCTGTTCGAGCTTCGACATGTTTAGTTCCTATGTTGAGCGCGGGAATTACTTCAAAGAGCGGGTGATGGCTCTCTGATGGCAAGCCGGACGCTTTCGATCTCGGACCGCCTTCTCTTCTTCTCTGTCATCTTTCTTCTCGCTCTTGGCGTTGTGATGGTCTATAGCGCCAGCTCTATCTGGGCCAGGCAGTCCTTTCACGATGGTCTTTTTTTTCTCAAGCGGCATCTTGTTTTCACGGCTATCGGCTTTATGGTCATGCTCGTCATGGCGCGCCTCGATTATCGTTTTCATTACCGCTTCGCCCGATGGTATCTTCTGGGAAGCGTTTTCGCTTTAACCCTTCTGATGATTCCGGGCATTGGAAAAAAGGTGGGGGGAGCCACGCGGTGGCTGTCTATTGCAGGTTTTACCTTTCAACCGTCGGAAGTGGCCAAGATCAGTCTCATTTTGTTTCTCGCTTATTCTTTATCCAGGAAGCGGGAGAAGATTCAAACATTCGCCGTTGGCTATCTTCCGCACCTCCTGATTGGAGGAGTCTTTATCGCGCTTCTGGCTAAACAGCCTGATTTCGGCACACTGTTTCTGGCTTCTGCGCTATTGATGGCGATGATGTTTATTGCGGGTGTCCGGCTCCTGCACCTGGCGGCTGGCGTGGCGGCACTGATCCCATTTTTGCTGTTGATGATTCTCAAAACCCCCTATCGCCTTGAGCGCATGGTGACGTTTATGAATCCGTGGCGGGATCCCCATGGAAGCGGTTTTCAAATCATTCAATCCATGGCGGCCATCCACTCGGGAAGTTTAACAGGGCTGGGGCTTGGAAGCGGAAGAGGAAAACTTTTTTATCTCCCTGCCGCGCATACCGATTTTATTATGACGGTCATCGCGGAAGAATTTGGGTTTATTGGCGTGGCGGCCGTGCTTGCAGCCTTTTGTCTGATTGTCTGCCGGGCCATGATGATTGCGCAGTTAGCGCCAGATCTCTTTGGCAGGTATCTGGCTGCAGGAATCGGCATGTTAATTGGTATTCAGGCTGCAACAAACATCGGCGTCGTGTTTGGCATGATTCCGACAAAGGGGTTGACGCTCCCTTTTCTGAGCTACGGCGGAACAGCACTCATCTGCAATCTCGCGGCCATTGGGATTTTGCTAAGTATTGGAAGCCAGATTCAGCTCCCCAACCGCCGCCTGCCCCCTTCCTCCTTCGTTGACAAGCAGAAAGCTGCTGAATAGAGTGCTGAAAGGATGATGGCGAAAGCGCGAAGAGCAACTGGAGAGAAGCGGCTGCTGATTGCAGGGGGTGGAACGGGGGGACATGTCTACCCGGGTATCGCCCTTTGCCAAGCCTTTCTGGATCGTTTCCCTGGAGGGAGAGTTCTATTTGTCGGAACAGAGCGGGGGCTTGAGGCGAAAATTCTCCCCCATTATGGTTTTGAAATCCGCTTTATTCAAGTACAGCCCCTCAAAGGGAGGTCTCGCTTGAGGCAGATGGTTTCGCTGGCCAATCTTCCGAGATCTGGATTACAAGCGCTTAAAATTATTAGTGAATTTCGTCCGACTTGTGTGCTCGGTGTCGGAGGATACGCATCGGGCCCTTTAGTTGCGGCGGCTGCAGCAAAAGGGATTCGGACGGCGATCTTAGAGCCAAATGCAGTTCCTGGTTTGACGAATCGTCTCCTGGCGCGGCTTGTGCATTCTGTTTTTGCGGGTCTCGGATATGATGGCGGACATTTTCCGGCGGGAAAGACATGGGCGATCGGAACGCCTGTCCGCAAGTCGATCAAAGAGGCTACGGCTCGTTTTTCCCAGGAGAGCTTACTGTACGTACCTTATGCGTTACAGAGCAAAGAAAAGTTCCGCCTGTTGATCACTGGGGGAAGTCAGGGAGCACACTCTCTCAATCGGGCAGTGGTCAATGCGCTCACCTTTATCAACATTCCCCACGAAAATTTAGAAATCCTTCATCAGACAGGGTATGCAGATTGCGATTGGGTCACAAGGCAGTATCGCTCCTTTCCGGCGATCGCGGTTCGGGTTTTTTCCTATATTGAAGAGATGTCTGAAGCTTATCGGACAGCTCATCTGGTCATTGCGCGTGCCGGTGCCAGCACGCTTACCGAGCTTGCAACAATGAGAAGGCCTGCAGTCTTGATTCCTTATCCAGGGGCTGCTGATCAGCATCAGCTTGCAAATGCGAAGCTCTTTGAGCGCGCTGGCGCGGCAAAAATGATTTTAGAATCGGAATTGACAGGTCATTATCTTGCCAATATCATTTCACAGTTTTACCAGCATCCCGAGGAGTTAGTCTCGATGAGCAATGCCGTAGGCAGGTTCCATAACCCGATGGCTGCTGAACAGATTCTCGATATCTTATTGCCGGAAAAAAAATGAAACCGCCCAATCCTCTTTTCCGCACAGTGAAACAGATCCATTTTATCGGCATTGGCGGAATCGGAATGAGCGGAATTGCAGAGCTCCTGCTCAATCTCGGCTACCAAGTCAGCGGCTCGGATCTGAAGTCTTCTTCCGTGACAGAGCATCTTGCTGTATCAGGGGCAAAGATTGCGGCGGGACATGCGGCGGAGAACCTGGCTGGCGCAGATGTGGTGGTCTACTCTTCTGCAGTTCTGCCTGATAATCCAGAAATGATTGCGGCTCGTGCGCAAAATATCCCCGTCATCCGCAGGGCAGAGATGCTGGCGGAACTCATGCGGATGAAATACGGAATCGCGGTTGCAGGCGCTCATGGGAAGACAACGACCACCTCTATGGTTGCTGTGGTTCTTTCTTCAGCAGGGCTCGATCCGACAGTGGTCATTGGCGGAAGACTCAACAATATCGGAAGCAATGCAAAACTGGGACAGGGGGAAATTCTGGCCGCTGAAGCAGATGAGAGTGACGGCTCTTTTCTCAAACTTTCGCCGACGATTGCCGTCGTCACGAACATCGATGCTGAACATCTCGATCATTACCGTGACTTGAATGAAATCAAAAGAGTTTTTGTAGAATTCATCAATAAAGTCCCTTTTTATGGAAAATCTGTCCTCTGTATCGATGATCCTCATGTAAACTCGATTCTCCCGGAAATTGAAAAGAGGCCTCTCACTTATGGAGTGTCTTCGCTTGCGGATCTTCGTGCAGACGAGATTGATTTGGGGGAAGAGACAACGCGTTTTTCCGTTTGCTATAAGGGGGAATGCCTTGGCCGCATTGTTCTCAAAGTGCCGGGATTGCATAATGTCAAAAACGCTCTGGCGGCTGTGGGAGTTGGTCTTCAACTCCAGATTCCATTTGACAGGATCTCTGGATCTCTTGCCGAGTTTTCCGGTGTAGAACGCCGTTTCCAGAAGAGGGGAGAAGCGCGCGATATTGTCGTGTTGGATGACTACGCTCATCATCCGACGGAAATTGCAGCAACCCTCCAGGCAGTCAAACAGCGATGGCCGAAGAGGAGAATCCTCACCCTTTTTCAACCCCATCGCTACACACGGACGAGGGATATTTTCGATCTTTTTGTATCGGCATTCGATATTTCCGATCTGCTCCTGATCCTGCCGATCTATTCTGCGGGTGAAAAGCCCATTCCGGGAATTTCTGCTGAGAAACTCGCGGAGGCGATTCAGCGCCGCGGGAAAGTGAGATGTCACTTTCTCGCAGATCTGGACGGTGCGATGAGCGCGCTTGAAGCCTCAGCCCGGAGCGGGGACGTTGTGGTAACTTTAGGTGCTGGAGATGTCTGGAAAACAGGGCCAGCTTTTCTGGAAAGGATGAAACCTTAAAATGGCCGATATTGCGATAGCCCAATTATCAGAATGGAAAGGAGTGAGGGGGAAGATCGCCTTCTCTGAGCCGATGTCGACCTATACCTCCCTCAAAGTGGGTGGACCCGCAGACCTCTACTTTGCCCCTGTCGACGCGGAGGATCTCGCGGAGATTCTCACCCTCTGTCAGAAAAGAGGGATCGAGTGGCTCCCTTTTGGCGGCGGATGCAATCTCCTGGTGACAGGAAAGGGGATTCGCGGAGCTGTGATCCACCTCAAACATTTGATCTTGAGCGGAGCAAGCGGCGGAGTCCTGGATGCGTTGCGACAGTGGGAACTTTTTCCTGGTGAAGAGATACGCTTGAGGTTGAGTGCGGCGCTTGCCCTGCCCCGCCTTCTCAATTTGGCACTGGAGCGGGGCTGGGGAGGAGTAGAATTTCTGGCAGGGATTCCGGGCACAGTGGGAGGCGCTGTTGCCATGAATGCAGGGACACGACTCGGCGAGTTTGGCGATGTCGTTGAAAGTGTGGAGATCCTGGCAGTGGAAGGGAGATTTATTCATCTCCCAGCGGAAGATCTCTTTTTTTCTTATCGTCATTGCGAACTTCCGGCAGGGTCCGCAGTGATCAGCGCAGAGATTTCCCTTTACGCGCATCCTGATCCCCGGGAGATGCGGGCAAAAACAGCAGAATACATGCAGTATCGGAGAGAGAGTCAGCCATTGAGTAAGCCAAATTGCGGTTCCGTTTTTAAAAACCCCCCGGGATATAAGGCTGGCGCCTTGATTGAGGAGTGCGGCCTGAAAGGACAGCGCATCGGAGACGCCCAGATCTCCGATTTGCACGGCAATTTTATCGTTAATTTAGGCGAGGCAAAGTCTGAAGATGTCCTGGCACTTATTGAACTGGCAAAGGGAGTGGTCTGCCGCGAATTGAAGATTGAACTCGAAGAGGAGGTGAGGATTGTCGGAGAGAAATAGATGGCGGAACAAACGCGTTGGAGTCTTGATGGGGGGGATCTCTCCTGAGCGGGAGATTTCGCTCGAAACAGGAAAAGCGCTCCTGTCAGCTCTTGAGCATCGAGGCTATCAGGGGGTTCCCATAGACTTCTTGGGGATAGCCGATCTTTCAAGGCTGATGGAAAAATCACCAGGCGGCCGCAAAGTGGATGTCCTCTTTAATGCGCTTCATGGGCCGTATGGGGAAGATGGAACGATTCAGGGTTTCCTCGAGATCCTTCGCATTCCCTATACCGGTTCTGGTGTCCTTTCCTCCGCGATCTGTATGGACAAGGTGATGAGCAAAAGGATCTTCCAGTTGAATGACATTCCGACCCCTTCATGTGTTCTTTATCATCCCGATATGGATCTCTCTCACATCCCACTCCCCGCTGTCGTCAAGCCGTCGCGTCAAGGTTCCACCATTGGAATTAGCATTGTGCGCGAAAAGAAAGAGATGGAAGGAGCTGTAAAATTAGCGAAGCGCTATGACCGGATTGTTCTGATCGAGGAGTATATCAGGGGTCGGGAGGCCGCTGTCGGCGTTTTAGATGGAAAGCCGCTGACGCCTATCGGGATTACTCCGGCAGGAGAATTTTATGACTTCGATGCGAAATATCTTGCTGGAACGACAGAGTATCACCTCCCCGCCCTCTTTCCAAAAGAAACGCTTACCCTTCTTCAGCGCTATGCAGCGCGCTGTTTCGATCTCCTGGGATGCCGCTCTGCTGTCCGCATCGATTTCATTGTGGATGAGACGGATCGTCCTTTTGTCCTGGAAGTCAATACCCTTCCAGGGATGACGGCCCACTCACTCTTGCCTAAGGCCGCGGCCTATGATGGAATCGAGTTTGATGAGTTGGTTGAGCGGATTCTGGATTTAGCAACATTAGACTATTGTTAGGTGTACTGAGCGGTGCGAAATGGCAGGACGCTATTTGCAGAACCAGACCGTTGTCCGTTCGTCTAACAAGCGGATGGAGGAGCTTTGGCAAGAGCGTCGGGAAAAAGGGAACCGCTTCAAGGGGTATTTTTCAACCCTCGGAATCCTCGCTCTCATGGCAATTCTTTTCTGGGGGAGCGCCCGGGTTTATAAGGTTCTGGCTCAATCTTCCTTATTCGAAGTGAAAGATATTCAAATCAACGATCTCGAATGGACAAAGAGAGAAAGCGTTCTCAATCTTGCCCAAATGAATGAAAAGAGCAATCTTCTTTCCATCGATCTCAAAGAAACACAGCGGAAAGTGATGGAGAATCCATGGATCAAAAATGTCGAAATTACGCGTTTTTTCCCATCAACACTCAAATTCACTATTGTTGAACACAAGCCCGCCGCACTGATTGTTCTTGATGACAAACTCCACTTTGTGGACGACGAAGGGAGTGTGATCAAACAAGTCGATCCAAGTGAAAGGAGAGATTTTCCGATCATAACGGGTATACGGGACATCATCCCTCATCTGGAATTGATTAGAAGCGCTCTTCAGGTGGTGAAGAGCTGTCAGGAGATCGTTACAAACAAGATTTCCGAAATCTTTATTGACCCGTCATACGGTTTTACCCTCTTTACTGCACCCCCTCTGTCGCCGGAGCCCTTTTCTCCATTACAAAGGGCGAAGGTCTACTTTGGTTTTGAGGATATTCCCCAACAGATGATCCATTTGTCGAAGGTAGTGGCCGATCTCCGCAGTAAGGGCCTTGCGGCCCACACAGTAGATCTGCGTTTTCGAGAAAAAGTTATTGTAAAGATAGACAAATGACGTTATCCTGTTTAAGAAGGCTTATCATCATATAAGATCCACAATCGCAGGATGCGGCGGAGCCTGTCTGGCAAAAAGAACCCGACAGGCTCAATGGGTGCATGCTCATGGGGAAGAGCAAGAAATCGGGCAGCAGACAGGGCAATATCGTGGTTGGCCTCGATATAGGCACGACCAAAATCTGCGCGATTGTCGGGGAAATGCTCGGTTCTCACGTTGAAATTATCGGAATCGGCACGCATCCCTCCACAGGCCTCCGCAAGGGGGTTGTGATCAACATCGAAAGCACAGTTGAGTCGATTCGTCGGGCTGTTGAAGAAGCTGAACTGATGGCGGGCTGCAGCATCACTTCTGTCTATGCCGGTATTGCGGGCGGCCATATCAAAGGCTTTAACAGCCACGGCATCATTGCTGTCAAAGAGAAGGAAGTGACAGAAGAGGATATCGAGCGCGTCATTGATGCCGCGAAAGCGGTTGCCATCCCGCTCGATCGTGAGGTGATTCACGTCATTCCTCAAGAGTATGTCATCGACAATCAAGACGGCATCAAAGAGCCTCTTGGCATGGCCGGTGTGAGACTGGAAGCCAAAGTGCACATTGTAACGGGCGCCATATCCGCAGCGCAGAACATTGTCAAATGCTGTAACAAGGCTGGGGTGAACGTTTGCGATATTGTGCTGGAGCAGATTGCTTCGAGTTCCGCAGTACTCAGCCCAGATGAGCGGGAACTCGGTGTGGCGCTTGTGGACATTGGAGGAGGGACGACAGACATCGCGCTCTTTTCAGGGGGGTGTCTTGTTCATACTGCCGTCATTCCTCTGGGCGGAAATCACCTCACCAATGACATCGCAGTCGGACTTCGGACGCCAACCTCTGAAGCAGAGCGGATCAAATGCGCATATGGCTGTTCCATGGTCTCTATGGTGAGCAAGGATGAAACAATCGAAGTCCCCAGTGTTGGCGGGAGAAAACCGCGGCTGATTTCCCGGAAGATTCTGGCAGAAATTATCGAACCTCGCGTGGAAGAGATGCTGAGCCTCGTTCACAGGGAGATTTTCAAATCGGGGTACAAAGACCTGATCGCCTCCGGAGTTGTTGTGACAGGCGGCACAGCTATTTTGGAAGGGATTACGGAGATTGCCGAAGCGATCTTTGATCTCCCTGTCAAAAAGGGGATTCCTTCAGGGGTCGGAGGTTTGCTCGATGTCGTCAATAGTCCCATCTACGCGACAGGTGTCGGTCTGGTGTTGTATGGCGGTCTGCAGGAGCCTGTCCATCGGTTTGAAGAGTCAGAAGCGAATACGTATCATCGCATTAAAGGACGCATGCGTCAGTGGTTGAGTGAAGTCTTCTAATTAGAATCGGGGAGAAGCACTATGCTCGAATTCGCACATCAGTCTGCATCAGGGGCAAAGATTAAGGTGATTGGTGTCGGCGGCGGGGGGAGCAATGCCATCGACACGATGATTGCCGGGGGGCTTGAGGGGGTTGAATTCATCGTCGCCAACACCGATCGGCAGGCACTGGAGGCGAGCCGGGCAGAAGCCAAATTACAGCTTGGAACCGAGCTGACGAAAGGGCTTGGAGCAGGAGCTAATCCTGAAATTGGAAGAAATGCCGCGCTTGAGGATCACGCGAGAATTGCAGAGGCTCTTGATGGAGCAGACATGGTCTTTGTAACCGCAGGAATGGGGGGGGGCACAGGGACAGGCGGGGCTCCTGTCATCGCGCAGATTGCGAAAGAGTGCGGCGCTCTTACCGTGGGTGTCGTCACAAAGCCGTTTCTCTTCGAAGGGAAAAAGCGCCAGCGTCAGTCAGAGATGGGAATTGTTGAGATGCGCGCCAATGTCGACACACTGATCACGATTCCGAATCAACGCCTGCTGGCGATCTCTGACGAATCCACTTCACTCCTCGAAACTTTTAAAAAGGCAGACGAAGTCCTCCTTCATGCCGTGCAGGGTATTTCAGACCTCATCAATATCCGCGGGCTCATCAATCTCGATTTTGCCGATGTCCGCACGATCATGGTTGGAAAGGGGATGGCCCTCATGGGGACCGGGAAATCGAGCGGGCCAGATCGTGCTGTGGAGGCCGCAAAGAATGCTATCTCCAGTCCTCTCCTTGAAGACCTCTCCATCAATGGCGCCATGGGAATTTTAATTAACATTACGGGCGGCACGAATCTCACCCTCCACGAAGTTAACAAAGCGGCCACGCTCATTCAAGAGGCGGCCCACGACGAGGCAGAGATCATCTTTGGCTCTGTGATTGACAACAGCATGACAGAAGAGGTTCGCGTCACTGTCATCGCCACAGGCTTTAACTCTGGAGACCGCTCTGAGACAGCTCCCTCCGCGGAGGACCCCGAGCTGGTGCAGGAGACGCGCGAACGCGTTGACAACATGGACATCCCGACGATCATCCGGAACAAGCGCCGCCAGGAGGTCAATCGCCCTGTCCGGATTTCTTCAGACCTTGGCACTATAGATGACGACGAATACGATATCCCAACCTTCATCCGCCGCCAGATTGATTAGGGGGACAGGTCAGGCGTCTCTTGACAAAAAAATTCTGGTGTTCGCTTCTTTAGCCAACCCCGGCTGTTTGGACCGCACCCCTTCCAATGTCAGGGGTGCAGTCCATGTGTTGGTTTCGATTTTCAGGTTTTAGTAGCAGATATTGTAGACTTGCACTTTTGCTAGCAAATCAAATGAGAGTTGCTCTACCAGCAGTAGGTCAGTTGGTAGCGGGTCAGGGCAGTTGCCTTCTTGCGTTATTGTGAACACAGCGATGCAAGCAGTTCCGCCAAGGGCGGCACAGTCTGATCTAAAGGACGCACTTGCACCCCTCCCTAGTCCCAGTAGGGCTGTCCCCAGTATCATTGATATTAATAGTGTTTTCATATTTCCTACCCCCCTTTCTTTCTCTACACAGAGCCTTAAACTCCGTAACTTCCCAATATCGCGAGGTAAGTTGCCTTTCCCACTTTACCGATACCCACCACCCCCATGGGCGGGAGCCGTTTCGAGAAGAACTTCTTCTCTCAGGTATTACATAAGTTATGTTACACTCGATAACTTCTCAATAACTTGAGGCAGATCCTTATTC
>JACQJE010000103.1 GCA_016205125.1 Deltaproteobacteria bacterium
GCCTTATAGATCTCTTCACGGTAAATCTTTGTTTCCTTCGGCGCATCAATGCCAATTTTGACCTGCTTTCCCTGAATATCGATGACCACAATTTTGGTATCGTCATTCAACAGGATCGCTTCGCCAATCTTCCTGGAAAGCACTAGCATTCATTTTCCCTCATCAGTATTGAGCCTGAGCAATTTCCGCAGAAAATCCTCATCTTCAAGCATCTTCGCGCTTAAGTTTTCAATATTCACTTGATATTCACCGCACGCAATCTTTTCGCGAAGGAGAGCGAGCTTTTCTTCGCTCACCTGCTTCCGGTCGCAAAAAGAAGACTCACCTTGCAGCAGCGCAAAGAGAAGCTCCCCTCTGCGGCGGATTTTTCGTCTCTGCGGAGTCATCACTCGATGGATCTGCAGCGCCAACTCCTCCTCACCTCCCTGAGTACCTCTTTGAGTGGAGCAATAATTCAATGGTTACTATAACATACCTTGCATTCCTTCAGCAACATGAACTCAACCGCTCTTTTTGACACCCTCTAAAGACTCCATTATAGTGACCGCCCATGATCAAAACATCGTGTCAACTCCTGGATGGCCGTGCAGCCGCCACTGCCATTGAGAAAAAAATTCTCAGCGATATTGAGGAATTTAAAAAAAACTCCGGCCGCCCCCCCACGCTGAGTGTCGTTCTGGTGGGGGAACATGCCCCATCGCAAATTTATGTTTCCATGAAACAGAAAGCCGCGGAGAGGGTCGGTCTCGGCTTTCAACTCCACCGATTGCAAAGCAACATCAAAGAAATCGCTTTAACCAGTCTTATTGGGGAGATCAACAGAGACCCGAAAATCGACGGTCTCATCGTCCAGCTTCCGCTCCCGCCTCATTTGGATCCGCGAACAGCACTCAATACGATTCATCCAGACAAAGACATCGATGGTTTTCATCCTCTCAACATCGGCCGACTGATCACTTCCAGAGCGCTTTTAGAGCCATGCACACCGAAGGGAATCATGGCGCTTCTCGCGCATTATGGGATCGAATGCATTCACAAACATGCTGTCGTGGTCGGCCGCAGTGCTGTCGTGGGACGCCCTCTCTCTGTCATGCTCCTTCGCGCGAGTGCGACAGTCACTATTTGTCATCGCCATACGGTTGATCTCGGCTCCTATACAAAATTGGCAGATATCCTGGTTGTCGCGGTCGGGAAGCCGCACCTCATTACGGGAAATATGGTGAAACCGGGAGGGGTCGTTGTCGATGTGGGAATCAGCCGCCTCGACAACGGAACCATCGTTGGAGATGTCGATTTTGAAACCGTCTCACGCGTTGCCTCTCACCTCAGTCCCGTGCCGGGAGGGGTTGGCCCGATGACGATCGCGATGCTCCTATCCAACACGGTAAGAGCGGCTCAGCATCTTGCGCATGTGAAGATCCTGCCCGAATGGAGCCCCTAAAGATTCCGATCTTTGAATCATTGATTTTTTGGAAAACTAATGGGATGCAAGCCAGAAGAATGAAAACTCTCAACAAGCTCTATCAGCACACCCCCTGTTACAGCTGGCATGTCAAAGCGGGCGCCAGGATGGTGGAATTTGCAGGCTACCTCATGCCGGTCAGCTACTCGAGCCTGATTGAAGAACATCTCAACGTCCGCGCAAATGCGGGTCTTTTTGATGTCAGTCATATGGGCGAGATTTTTGTGGAGGGGAGAGAGGCGAAAGAGTTTCTTCAATCTGTCCTCGTCTCGGATGTGGACAAGCTTTTTCCCGGCCTCGCGATATACACGCTCTTCTGCAATGAGCGGGGAGGGATTATTGATGACCTCATCGTCTATTGCCTCAAAGAACAGAAATACCTCATCTGCAGTAACGCCGCGACAACAGAAAAGGACTTCTCCTGGCTTGTAAAGCAAAAAAGCCGATTTGATGTTGAGTTGCGAAACAAGAGCGTCGAATATGCGCAATTCGCGCTTCAAGGGCCTCGCGCGGAGGAGATTTTCCGTTTGATTGCGAATCCTGCTCTTTGCGCAATCAAACGGTTTCATTTTGCTTCAGGAGAGATCGATGATATTCCAGTGATCGTCTGCAGAACAGGCTATACCGGAGAGGATGGCTTCGAGATTTTTCTCCCTTCGAGTTCAGCGCGGACCCTTTGGGAAAAAATACTCTCCGCAGGAGCAGAAGCGAAACTGATGCCGATCGGCCTCGGAGCCAGAGACACTCTGAGACTCGAACAGGGCTATCTGCTCTACGGCCAGGATATGGATGAAGAGACAACGCCGTTTGAAGCTGGGATCGGCTGGACCGTTTCGCTCCACAAAGAGTTCATTGGCAAAGAAGCGCTGAAACGTCAGAAAGAAGAAGGTCTCAAGAGAAACAGGGTTGGCTTTGTGATGGAGGGCAATGAGATTGCCCGTCATGATTATGCAATCGTTTCCACAGAGAGAAAGCCGATTGGACGGGTGACAAGCGGCACCTTTTCCCCCTCCTTGAAAAAGGGGATTGGGATGGGGTATGTACCAGCCAATTCAGTAAAGATCGGAGACGAAATTTCTATTGCAATCCGATCGGGATTTGCTAAAGGTAGAATCGTAAAAATGCCATTTGTGATCGGTTCTTCATCGAGGCAGGCTTGAAAAGAGAGGATTAAAGTGTTGAGGAGGATCGTCGTTTATGGAATTTCCAGAGAATTTGCTTTACACAAAAGAACATGAATGGCTTCGCCATGAGGATGACCACGTCGTTGTCGGCATTACAGATTACGCCCAAGATGCCTTGGGGGATATTGTCTTCGTTGAACTTCCCGAGGAAGGGGATAGCGTGGTTAAAGACGACGCTTTCGGCATTATTGAATCGATTAAAGCGGTTTCCGATATCTACGCTCCAATATCCGGACATATCCTTGAAGTGAACGAAGCATTGTTGGACAGTCCAAGTAAGATCAACGAAGATCCTTACCATACGGGATGGATGGTCAAGATCAAAATGGAAAATGAGAGCGAATTGGATGACCTTCTCACGATGGAGGAGTACGAGCAATTCGTCAACGAAGAGCGTGAACTTGGCTTAGATAAAGAAGAGGAAGAAGAAGAACTCGACATGTAGCCCTCGTCGCTTAAGGGACTGTCCAACAATAACTTGGACAGTCCCTAACCCTGTGGAGGCGTCGACAATGCGTTATTTTTCCCGCTCCGAGGCCGAAAAAAAGGGAATGCTGTCTGCCATTGGGGTTGCTTCTGTCGATGAACTCTTTTTGCAGATCCCGAAGAAGCATTATTTGAAAGGCCTTCTCAATATCCCCCCTGCGCTCTCTGAAACCGAACTCCTCAACTTACTCCAGAAACAGAGCTCCCAAAATGCCTCAACAGACCAGACCATCTCCTTTCTTGGAGGGGGGGCATATGATCACTGGATCCCTTTATTGATTGATGATCTGGCAGGACGTTCGGAATTTGCAACCTGCTACACCCCCTATCAGCCGGAAGTAAGCCAGGGGACACTTCAGGCGATCTTTGAATTTCAGAGCATGATTGCCGACCTCACAGGCATGGAGATTGTCAATGCTTCGATGTATGACGGCGCCACTGCTGCCGCCGAAGCGGCCCTGATGTCACTCAGAATTTTATCGAAAGGCCGTGGAAAAACAATCCTCATGAGCAGAACGCTTCATCCTGAATATCGTCAAATTTGTGAAACTTACCTCTCTCCTCTCGATGTGAATATCATCGAGATCCCGTGGGACTCGAATGGGAAGAGTGATATCGGGTTTCTTTCTCATCAAATGGAAGAGTTGGGAGAAGAACTTTGTTCGGTCATCATTCAGACTCCAAATTTCTTTGGAGTCGTCGAGGAAACAGAAAAAATAGCGAACCTCTGCAGACAAAACGGCAGTTATTGCATTGTGGCCGTCGCGGAGGCGATCTCTCTCGGACTCCTCCCCTCTCCCGGCTCTCTCGGAGCGGATATTGTTGTGGGAGAGGCCCAATCTTTTGGGAATCCTCTCCAGTTCGGAGGACCCTATGTCGGTTTCTTTTCTGCAAGAGCAAAAGATTTGCGCCAACTCCCGGGAAGATTGGTTGGAGCCACAAGAGACACTGCTGGAAGCCGCGCATTCACACTCACGCTGGCCACGCGTGAACAGCATATCCGCAGAGAAAAAGCGACTTCCAATATCTGCACCAATCAAGGGCTCTGCGCGCTGAGAACGACCCTCTACCTCGCCATTGTGGGGAAAAGCGGCCTGCATCAAGTCGCCTATCAAAATTTCGCAAAAACAGAGTACGCAAAATCAAAGCTCTCAGAGATTCATGGGGCTTCTCTTCAATTCTCGGGAAGAACATTCAATGAATTTGTCATTCAACTCCCCATTCCCGCTGAGGAATATTGCGCAGAAATGACAAAGAGCAATCTCCTTGCAGGTATTCCGCTGAGCCGGTTTTTCCCTGAACTCGACCAATCCGTACTCTTCTGCTGTACAGAAATGACGACGAAAGAGCAGATTGACCGCTGGGCCGCTCTTTCCAATGAGGTCACTGGATGAAAGAATGCTCACCTCCCCATGAACCCCTCTTGATTGAGCGCTCCCAAAGGGGTAAATGCGCTTATTCGATTCCTGACCTCGATGTCCCGTCAGTCCCGATACCCAAAGCGTGGCAGACGTCTCCTTCGACAAATCTGCCCGAGATCTCTGAACCCGAAGTTGTGCGGCACTTTACGCGGCTCTCGAGCTGGAACTACTGCATCGATACAAACTTCTACCCGCTGGGCTCCTGCACGATGAAATAC
>JACQJE010000084.1 GCA_016205125.1 Deltaproteobacteria bacterium
GGGGGAGGCTGTTCGGGGTTGCAGTACAAAATACAGCTTGAACCCTCTCCCCGGGAAAATGATCGCGTGGTTGAGAGCGAAGAAATTAAGGTTTTTGTGGATCCGAAATCGGCTCTCTATCTTGGCGGCACCCAAATCGACTACGATGAATCGCTTATGGGAGGCGGTTTTAAGTTTGTGAATCCAAACGCAACAGGCGGGTGTGGGTGCGGCAAGTCGTTTTCTGCATGAAGATTTTGAAAAAGGCGTTCAGTATGTTCCTTGAAGGGCCGCTCAGACCCGGGCTGTGACAGTATGACACGTTGGCAGCCACCAGTCTTCGCTCGGTTTCGCTCGCGTATGAAGCCAGAGCAACCTATTACGCTCGCTTCACACGCCCTTTGCGGAACATACTGAACGCCTTTTTCAAAATCTTCATGCCAGTGAAAGTATGTGTAAGATGAATGAAAGGAATAGGGGGGATTCAGATGGCGGATCAGTGTCAGACAAATGAAAAGACAGAAAGGGGGGTGCAGGAGGGGGGTGCGCAGACAAAGAGGGTGCGAAAACTGCCGGGTGTGAAACATATCATTGCGGTTGCCAGCGGCAAGGGGGGCGTCGGGAAGTCGACGGTCGCGGTCAACCTTGCGATTGCACTCAAACAGCTCGGGTTTAAAGTCGGCCTCCTCGATGCCGATATTTATGGGCCAAGCATTCCAATCATGACAAACATTGTGGGTGCTCCTCTCGCCAAGGGATCGACAGAAGATTTTGTTGCTCCTGTTGAAAACCACGGCCTCAAACTGATGTCTTTAGGGCTGTTTGCGGGCACGACACAATCGATCATCTGGCGCGGACCGATGGTTCACAAGATCCTTGAGGAATTTGTCACCCGCGTTGAATGGGGGATCCTGGATTATCTTGTGGTCGATTTGCCGCCGGGAACGGGAGATGCTCCTCTCTCGCTGAGCCAGCTCATTCCGCTGACTGGAGCGGTGGTTGTTACAACGCCGCAGGTGGTGTCGCTTGCGGACGTCGAGCGATGTGTCGACATGTTCAGAAAAGTGAATATTCCTCTGCTCGGTGTGATTGAGAATATGAGCTATTACAAATGCCCGTCCTGCAGTCATCGCGATGAGATCTTCAGCCACGGCGGAGGAGCCGAGGCGAGCAGGAAATGGGGGATTCCTTATCTTGGAGAGATTCCGCTCAATGTGGCTGTCCGGCGCGGAGGGGATGAGGGGATTCCGATCACCGTTTCGGCGCGTGAGTCCGAAGAAGCTCAAGCTTTCTTGCGAGTGGCTGAAGGATTAACTCACACGATCGGTAAAACAGTGACGCTCAACATTATTCAGTAAGTGATGTCTGACTTTTCCACCCAAATCAAGGAGAAGGCGCGAGCCATTGGCTTTGATCTCTGCGGCATTGCGCAAGCCGAAACTCCTTCAGATTACGGACATTTTCTCACATGGCTCGATCGCGGCTTCGCGGCCTCGATGTCGTACCTCGCTCAGCGTAAAGAGGAGAGGAGGGACCCGTCCTCTCTTCTTCCAGGTGTCAAATCGATGATTATCTGTGCGCTAAACTATCGGACTACTCAGCAAAAATCGACAGAACTTGCCCCCGGTGAGGGGTGGATTGCGCAGTATGCCTTGGGAGAAGATTATCATCGGATCATGAAGGAGAAACTCGAACGTTTAGGCGATTTTCTTCTCGAGTGTGCTGGAGGGAATGGGAGATTTAAAGCTTATGTCGACACAGGCCCTATTCTGGAAAAAAATTATGCGGCGAGAGCGGGATTGGGATGGATGGGTAAGAATACCCTCCTTCTTCATCAGGAATTAGGCTCGATGTTCTTTCTTGGAGAGATCCTTACAGATATTTTTCTTGAGCCCGATCAGCCGACAACCGATCACTGCGGCAGCTGTCGGCGCTGTATCGATGCTTGCCCCACGGGAGCGCTGGTCGAACCTTATGTTCTTGATTCGAATCGCTGTATCTCTTACTGGACCATTGAACACCGTGGGGAGATTCCTGAAGAGATGGAGAATCTCACCGGTCATCATCTTTTCGGCTGTGATATTTGTCAGGAGGTCTGCCCATGGAATCAGGATGCACCTCTCACAAAGATCGATCAGTTCCAGGCCCGGCCAGAATCTTTCAGGCCGCAGTTGAAGGAGATCGCAAATCTCAATGAAGAGGCGTACCAGATCCGTTTTCGCCGCAGCGCGGTCAAACGCGCCAAGCGGAGTGGATTGATGCGCAACGCGAAGATTGCTCTTGCTAACAAATTTAGGGCCAGCTTCCGATTGATATAAGTGTAACTCGGGGAGATTGCGCAATGAGCAGACGTGTCGTCTTGATTCCAGGGGATGGGATTGGTCCCGCTGTGACAGCGGCGGCGCGAAGAGTCGTGGATGCGGCGGGTGTCGATATTGAATGGGATCTCCAGTTGGCGGGAGAGAGCGCTGTAAAAGAATTAGGGGAGCCCCTGCCGAAGAGCACGCTTGATCATATTCGTGAGTGCGGTGTTGCCTTGAAAGGACCCCTCACAACCCCCCTGGGGAGGGGGTACCGAAGCGTGAATATCACTCTGCGCCAGGAGCTGGACCTCTTCGCTAATGTCCGCCCCGCGAAGTCCTTTCCTGGCATAAAATCACGTTATGAGAAGATCGACATTGTTGTCGTGAGAGAAAATACAGAAGGGCTTTACAGCGGGATTGAACACTTTGTGACACCCCAGAAAGATGTGGTGGAGTCCATTGCTGTTTTTACTCGAAGAGCTTGTGACAGAATCGTGCGCTACGCTTTCGAATATGCGAAGACAAACGACAGGAAAAAAATCACACTGGTTCACAAGGCGAATATTTTGAAATTTGCAGGCACGATGCTTTTTGAGGCGGCGGCTCGTTACGCAAGAGAGTACCCTGAAATTGAGTACGAAGAGAAGATTATCGATGCAACCTGCATGCAGTTGGTCATTCATCCCAATCAGTTTGATGTCATTGTCACGACAAATCTCTTTGGAGATATCCTATCAGACCTGACTGCCGGGCTTGTCGGGGGATTGGGAGTCGCACCTGCGGCCAACATTGGTGAAGGAAATGCCATTTTTGAAGCGGTTCATGGCACAGCGCCCGACCTTGTGGGAGGGGAGTCTGCGAATCCGACAGCATTAATCCTTGCGGCGGCGATGATGCTCTCCTACCTGAGATGGGGTGACGCGGCAGAGAGAATAGAAAAAGCAATCAGGGAGGTGCTGGGAAGGCGTCTGGTTCAGACCCCTGATCTCGGGGGAAAAGCGACCACTCAGGAATTCACTCATGCAGTCATCGCGGCTCTTTGAGTTATATTCTTCTTCAAGCAAGGCCGTAGGCCGAGTCGAGAACTACTTCTCGACTCGGTCTACGGCTTCGCTCGAACAAGAACGGAGAGCATTTTATTCCGGACGACCTTGTCCTTCAGTACACTCGCGGAAATAGCTCAAAAACGGGGTTGCTCTCGGAATGACAATGCTATCCTTGAGACAGACGGTTTCACAGAGCTTGCAGCTCACACAACAGTCTCTGTCGACTTCAGCGATTTGGGCGTGAAAGCCTTCCATCGGAACCATCTTAATGCAGTCAAAGGGACAGATATCGACGCAATACTCGCATCCTGTACAGAGGCCCGCATCGACTTCCGCTTTTGGAATCAATTTGTGCTTGATGCCAGCGAGAAGGGTATCTGTGGGATCGTTAATCGCGTCGACAGGGCAGTAGATTGCACAGACGCCGCAGTCGATGCAGATTTCCGGATCGATGACATGAATCCCTTTCCGCTCTCCGCTGATGCAAAAAACAGGACATTTCTGCGCACAGATGGTACAGCCGATACAGTTGTCATTAATAAAGAAGGGCATGTCTCTTTACTCCGTCACTCTCATCGACTCGGCGACGAGTTCCGAGATATCTTTCGTGCTGATGTCGGTATTATTAGTTACTTTAGTTCCATCTTCCATCATAATCAAGCAGAAGGGACAGGCACTCGCAATGGTGTCTGGCTTGCGGGAGAGAGAGGTTGCCTCATTCACCCGCTCCACGTTGATGCGGGAGGAACCGCGCTTCTCCTCCATCCACATCCTTCCGCCTCCGGCGCCGCAGCAGAAGCCCTTCGCGCGCGATCGCTCAAATTCGACCACTTGAATACCCGGAATCCTGGAAATGATCTCTCTTGGGGCATCATAGACCTGGTTGTAGCGGCCGAGGTAGCAGGAGTCGTGATAAGCGACAATCTCTTCAAGCGGTTTTTCCAGAGCAATTTTCCCCTCTTCGATGAGTTTCGCAATGATCTCTGTATGATGGAAGACTTCGTAATTTCCTCCGAATTCAGGGTATTCGTTCTTGAGGGTATTGAAGCAGTGTGGGCATGTTGTAATGACTTTTCGGACTCTGTATCTTTCCAGGACTTCGATATTTTCGCGAATCATGTTTTGGGCAAGATACTCATTGCCAAGCCGCCTTGCGGTTTCGCCATTGCACCTCTCTTCTTTTCCCAGAATGGCAAAATCGACACCCGCCTCGTTGAGAATCTTGACCATTGCGCGGGCGATGCTTTGGTTCCTCTTATCAAAAGAGGCGGCACAGCCGACGTAATACAAGAACTCCGCGTCTGGATGCTCTTTGGCAAATTTGACAGGGAGCCCCTCTGCCCATGCCGCCCGCTCTGCATAGCCAATCCCCCAGGGATTTGAATGGGTCTCCCAGTTATTAAAGACCTTGAGGACTTCCGGTTCGGATTTTCCGTGCATCAGAACCAGGTTTCGACGCATATCGACGATCTTGTCGACATGCTCAATGAGAATCGGGCACGATTCGACGCATGCCATGCAAGTAGTGCAGTCCCAGATAACGTCCTCACCAATGATCTCGGTGACAAGGTCTCTTTTCATGACGGGTTCATCCATGTCCCCTTTATTTCTCGCCTTTCCCTTTTCGAGAAGGTGATCGCGCAGATCGAGGATCAGCTTCTTCGGCTGGAGCGGTTTGTCCGTCGTGTAAGTAGGGCAGAAGGTATTGCACCGGCCGCATTCGGTACAAGCATAGCTGTCCAGGAGCTGTTTCCAGGTAAAGTCTTCAATTTTTCCGGCACCGAACGATTCTGCTTTCTCATCTTCAAGATTGAGGGTACGAAGGCGATTTCTATCTTCTCCGCGCGTAAAGAAGACGTTTGGCAAAAAAACGATGATGTGAAGGTGTTTAGAGAAGGGGAGATAACAGAGGAAGCCGAGAATCACCAAGATATGGCTCCACCACCAAAAGACAAAGGCTTGATGAATAGACGCGGCATCGAGAGAAAGTGTCTGAGAGTAAACCGGAGCGAGCAGCCGGGATGCAAAGCACCACTGGTCAAAATTTGCCCATGCCTCTCCTGCTGCAACTTTCTCTGCGAGATTGGCGCTGTTGGCTCCGAGGTTTGAGATCATGAGATAGAGAATGAGGAAGAGGATGAAGAGGGCATCGAGTGACCCGTGAAGGTCATTTCTCAGCCGCTCTGGTTTCAGAATCAGACGCCTGTAATAGGCGTAGAGAATGGCCAATGTTACGGCGACATTAAAAAATTCTTGTGAGAATACAAAAGCAGAATAGGCCTTTTCACCGATGAAGAGAAGAGAAAAAGAAGGGGAGATTCCCTGGATCAGGATTTCGAGGGTACCGATTGTCAGGATCACAAAACCCCAGAAGATGGTCAAATGCATCGCGCCGGGCCAGAAATCTTTGAACATCCGTTTCTGGAGGAGGATGTGAACAATAATGCCTTTCAGCCGCTGTGGGATCTTGTTAAAGCGGGAGTCGGGAGCACCGACGCGTATATAAGTCCAAAGCCGATACACGTGCCAGGCAAAAAATCCAAAAGAGAGCACTGTAACGACCAGGAGAAGGAGAGATGGTGCAGACATGAATGGTTATGTCCCTTCTGGCTTTGCTTCTGCCGCTTTTGCTTTCGCTTCCTCTGCAGCCTTTTTCTCAGCCTGCTTTTTCATGAACGCTTCGAGTTCATCGGGATGGTCTTTCCAGTACTTTTTGTCGAGATCATAGCCGAGCTTTGCCTCCCCGAAGTCGTAGACCCATTGCGCACGATCAAACACTGAAAATTCGTACTCTTTCGTCATCGTCAAACAATGGGTCGGGCAGGCAAAAACACAGAGACTACACCAACAGCAGAGACTGAAATCGATATCGAATCGGGGAACGCGGTATTTTCTCGCGATGGCTCCAGATTCCTTTGAGGTCAGAGGTCTCGGTTCATCCGGACCGCGAGTCTCAAGATCCATCGCAATGCAGTCGACAGGACAGGCTCTTTCGCAGGCCCGACATCCGATGCAATCCTCAACGATATTATGAAGGCGGCCGCGCGTTCGCTCCGGCAGCAGCGGTTTCACATCCGGGTAAGCGAGGGTTGCTTTGGGCTCGAAACTGGTTCGAAGGGTCACCGCCATCCCTTTGGCAATGGTGGAAACGGTCTTATAAATGGTTGTGAAGTATTCTCTCACCTTACGTGACCCTTGTCGGCGGCATGCGATCCATTCCGACCTTGATGCCATGATAATATTCCTGGTGCACATAGTCTTTGCGAAGGGGGGATCCTTCCCAATCTTCCGGGAGGAGAATTCTCCGCAAATCGCTATGCCCTTCGATCTGAACGCCAAAAATATCGAAGAGCTCTCTCTCTTGCCAATTAGCCGCTTTCCATATCCCTTCCACAGTGCGAATCGAAGGATCCTCTCTGGAAAGGAAGACTTTGATATTTAAGCTGTGCAGGTGCGTGTACGAAAAGAGGTGGTAGACGAGCGCAATCATCTTCTTGTCGGGATAATCGACTCCGCTGATGGCATTGAGTTCGTCGAATAAAACGCGCGGATCATCTCTCAGGAAGTTCAGGATCTCAACAATTTTTTCCCGATCTGCTTCCAGGTATGGATCGCCGACACCTTCCTTACAGGAGATCTTTTCAGTCCCAAACTTTTCTGCAAGGAGTTGGCCAATTTCTGACGTGTTCATAGGAGAGACCCTCTCTTCCTGTTCAGAACAGAGTCACGTTTAATCTTTTCCCTCAGCAGACAGACCCCTTCAATCAGCGCTTCCGGCCGCGGAGGACAGCCTGGCACATAGACATCGACAGGGATGACCCGGTCGACCCCTTTCATCACGTGGTAGCCATGCTGCCAATAGGGCCCTCCAGCTGTTGCACAGGCCCCCATTGAAATGACATAGCGGGGTTCAGCCATCTGCTCGTAAAGCCGCTTGACTCGCAATCCCATTTTCAGGGTCACCGTTCCCGCCACGATCATGAGGTCTGCCTGCCGGGGGGTTGCCCGGAATGCTCCCGCCCCAAAGCGGTCGAGGTCAAATTTTGGCGCCCCTGTCGCCATCATTTCGATCGCACAACAGGCGAGCCCAAAAGTAAATGGCCAGACGGAAGAGTTCCGTCCCCAATTCACAATCTTGTCGAGTGTGGTGATCAGTATGTTTTGATCTTCAGGGTGCTGCGGATAGGCCACATCCCATTCGGCCAGCGCGTTTGTGCCCAGACTGTCGACTGTGCTTCGTGTCACTCTCAACACATTGAAACCTCTCGTTATTTCCTCTTGTCAGGCCTTCCTTCATCCACTTCATGCAACTTATCATAAGCAGATTCAGAAGTTCAAGTTAATCAAGAAGAATGTCGACGATATCGATTTCGATATTCTTAAAGAGAAGAAGTCCTCTTGTGAGAGCGGATGTGAGGTAAGCCAGAGCCCGGGCATTGTAATAAAAACGGGTGAGCGACTCAAAAAACTGCAACGTGGCAAATTCCTCCCCATTCAGCGCGGCGGAAAGCCCATTCGTCACCACTCCACTGTCATCTTTGAGCTGAACAAAATATTCTTCAATCCCTCCCGCTTCTTGTACTTGAGCGTGGAAGTAGGCTGTGGTCAGCGTAAGGCCGGTTGCGAGCGTGACACATTTCGGAATTTTCACAAGCGAGAGCGTTCCCGGTGCAAGGAGCGTCAGGCCAACTTTTACCGCAGATTCGAGTGTCTCTTCGAAGGTTTCTGCCGCGATTTCCCAGGAGGCGATTTCAGCATCCTGATCGTATTGAGACAGGGTAAAGTAACTATTGATGAGAGAGAGCTGACGCTCATAGCGATGAAAGCCTTCTTCTCCCATCAGCGCTAACGCCGCCATCTGATTTGTCTTGAGCATATGCGAGAAGGGGCGCAGTAAATGTTTGGCGGCGTAAAGATGTGTCTCCATTTCACTGAGATGATCAAGCACTCTATTCATGAAAAGAGGGCGAATCGCCGCTCTCCAGAGCCCCTTTTCAAACTCCTTCCTGATCTCTTCTGCTGTTGTAAATTCGATGTCTGCTTTATCCAGCAGGAACTGAGTATGCCTGAGCTGTTTTTCTACAGAACCGAGCCCCCCCCACTCGGAGCTGATCCTGAGGCAGAATTCTTCGAAGATCTTTTTGAACTCGGAGAGAAGGAGAGAAGAATCTCCATCGACGGTTGTCAGATCTTTGAGATCCCCTTCTATTTTTTCAAGCTTCGTGATGAGTTTGAGAATCTTTTCCCTGAGCGAGTCTATTTCTTCCTGGTCTTCCTGATCTTCCTGTTTGGCGGCTTCATCTCCTGCTCTGATTGCGGCGAGAGCCTGCAGTTCCGTGTGAGCGCGGTTTTTCAAATGAGAAAGTCTTTCGAGGAGGCTGACATGGGCGCTCTCGTCGAACATCAGTTGGACAGAGCCTATGAACTCGCTCACATGAGCACAGCGATTTTCTGTCTCCAGAAAGGATTTCAGTTTGATGGAAAGCTTCTGATTGACTTGCTGAGAAACGAGATCTTTTACCTCTTGAAGTAACGCATTGTAGTTGAGGCGCGCGATTTGAAGAGGTGAGAGTGGTTCATCTGCTGAAGCGGTTGAGGCCCAACACAAAAAAATGCAGAGCTTCATTGCAAAAGTGGCTGAGCGTCGGAAACGACTCACCTGAGCATTGGGCAGAAATCCTTTTACTGCTGCACTGCTCGTCATCCCCATCAGTTTTCCCCTCTCAAACTGGCGATATTCCCCGCCACTTTACGCAAAAAAGCTCTAAGTAAGAAAACCGCTTCTATTTTGAGAGGTGAATCTGCAATAATTGTGCCACTTTTTTTAGATGGTAAAAAGGGGGTATAATGGTAAAAAGGGGGTATAGAGGGATCTGTAGGGGACGCCTGTGTAAAAAATAATTCGTGAATAGGAAAAAAAGGAGTAA
>JACQJE010000085.1 GCA_016205125.1 Deltaproteobacteria bacterium
CTTCTCGACTCGGCCTACGGCCTCGCTCGAAGAAGAAATAAAGGTTTTTTAGAGAGGGGGTTCATTGAATATTGACTCGCCTTTACTCCATTTTGAGAGATTCTACAATTGTTGTTACCTCTTCCTTTGCTTTTGCATTTTCCCTGATTCGATACTGAATGGTCAGGAGGATTCCCTCTCCCTTCAAGACATAGATGATCCCTTTTGATCTGTCGAGATTTTGGTATGCCGGCTTTTCGCCGAGGCTGGTTTTTTCCCATTCCTGGTCAGGATGTTGAACGGCCAGATAGTGTTCCAGCTCTTCTACAGTGACGAGGTTTGGGATCTGATCAAGGGTGATGCTCACAATGCTCGCCTCTGACAAGTCGACACCTCCTTCGACAAAGGAGACGGTGGACTCGAGATCGAAATAATCCCATGAGGCAGGGTAATACGTTTCAAAATTGGCAAGCCGGTTGACATATTTCGCATACTTCCCATTCCCCTGTTCGCCACCGCTGGAGGCGTATACGGGGAGGGTCGTGACCATCAGTAACGCACAACCTGTGCTGATCAGAGCGGCGATTTTATTCACGCAGTTCCCCCCTCATTTGGTTAGAGGAAAAAAATTGATGACGAGCTGATAAACCTCGCCCGTCTTTTCCTGCGTACTAAAAATGCGATTGAGATCTCTGCGGAACTCCTTAATGGCCATTTTCACTTCGCCTATCTTCCCTTGCGGAAGCGCAAGGGTCAGGCCGCTTACCTCCCGTTTCTCAACGGGATCATTGAAGAGAGAATCGACTCCAATTTCAATAAATTGCTGGTGGAGTTTTCGGATGAGGAGGGACGCTATTTCATCTGAAGTCGAAATGAGCGGCTCATTCTGCCGGTATTTCCCTTTCTCTTCATGGAGAAATCTCGTTCGCTTGAGGAGACGTAGGCTTTCATCTGCTTGCTTGGGTGTGATGCGATGATGGAGCCGCGAAGCGATCCATTTTGGGTCTGGCGAAAAATCTTCGAGCAGAACCATCTCTCGAATGGCCCAGTGGTACCAGTGACTCATGACAGAGAGATGATCGGGATCGAGGATTTTTGTGACGGAGGCGCTTTTTTGCCGGATCCGGATCATTTCCGAGAGCGAGTTATTCTTGGTTTCCGGATCGTGTGTTTCCTGATAGAGGACGAGGTGGCGGAAGTATTCCGTCTCCTGGCGATTCAGTTTGAGTCCCCGTACGAATTGAGGCAGTGTCTTATCTGTAATCCTCCGTTTTCCATCGATGACTAATTTGAGATAGTTTGGGGAGGACAATTTTGCCCTCAGCGCAAAGACTCTGTAAGAGTAGGAACCCTGTTTCTCCTTCTGGGCTAAGTAAAAATTTCGGAGATAGGTTCTGTAATCTGTATACTCAAACAGATTCATCATTGTCCCCCCCCTATTCCTTTAACGCCTGCATTACTCTTCGCGAGCCGGAAAGACCGCATATTGATCGATGTCAAAACCATATCCTGTCACTGAGTTGTCGCTTCGAAAATGCACGACAAGCGTCTCTCCTGAAACTGCCGCAGACCATCTGTTATCTTGCTCTCCGTGCAGGAGATCATAAACCAATCCCTCTTCATTGGTGATCCTCACCTTGTCATAATTTTCCTCAGTGCTGAGCTTGCTGAAATGGACCGCGATGAACTGAGCGCCTGGATGGTGAATCGTCCAGGTCAGCTCTTGGTTGTTGTCATACTGATGTGGAGAGGAGATCGCGTATCCGAAGAGGGCCCATGTCTGAGGATTGACCTCTGGTGAGCGCGCGCCCTCAATCCCCATCAGGGCATTGTAGATGTTGAGCCGCCCTCCCGATTTGATCCTCCGCCTGACCGTCGGAACCTCGTCACTCCCCTTCAGGATCCTCTCAATGACCTCCTGCATCGTGAGATTCGGATCGTAGCCCCATAGGAGTGCGATCGCTCCGACAACATGGGGAGTCGCCATGGAGGTTCCGTCGAGATAACCATAGCTGTTTTCAGGGAAAGTGCTGTAAATTCCGACTCCAGGGGCCAGGATATCGACCTGCTCGATTCCCCAGTTAGAGAAGTCTGCAAGCTGGTCTCTATTGTCACCTGCGGCAACAGCGACTACATTGGAATGTGGGTAATTCGAAGGATAATTAGGCTTCCTGTCATTGTCCGCCTCTTCATTCCCTGCAGCCGCGACAAAGATAACCCCTTTCTGTTCCGCAACAGTGATGACCTCGGCCATCGCATGACTATAGCCATCTCCGCCCCAGCTGTTATTGAGCACCTGAGCCCCCATTTTGACCGCGTAATCGATCGCCGCGATGGCATCTTCCGTTGTTCCATAACCCTCGCGGTCGAAGGCCTTTAAAGGCATGATCGATACGTTCCAGTTGATGCCGACAACCCCTTTTCCATTATCTCCAACTGCGCCGATCGTTCCCGCGACATGTGTTCCATGCTCATTGTCGTCCATGGGGTTATTGTTTTTCCCGTAGAAATTCCATCCCCTGATGTCATCGACAAATCCATTTCCATCATCATCGATATTATTGTCAGGGATCTCTGCCCGGTTGACCCATAGATTGGCTGCGAGATCTTCGTGAAGATAGTCGACCCCTGTGTCGATTACTGCAACCACAACAGACGAATCTCCCGTCGTCAGATCCCATGCCCGAACCGCGTCAATATCGCTTCCTGGAATGCCGACTTGATTGCCGATCTTCTGGCCGGTGTTATGCAGACCCCAGAATTTGTGAAAATGAGGATCATTCGACAATCTGCGAATGCCGGCCGTGGAGGTGCGGTAGAGGTAGTTTGGCTCTGCGTATGCAACGTTGGGATCCGAGTTCAATTTTTGCAGAATCTCTCTCAGCTGTTCAGCGGCCCGGAGGCGCACCACGAAGAGGGGGATGGTATTTAAAACGGGATGGAAGGCTTCCATTCCAAAAGACGAGAGAGTTTTGCTGAGAGAAGTGATACCAAAGGTCTTCAAGCCATTGGAGTTGAGCTTGACCAGAATCTCCCCTGGCACATGCTCTGCGCCATTGTAATAGGCGATTTTTCTAAAGCCGCTCTCCCCTTTCGTTTCTTCCACGGAAAACGCTTGGCCTGATGCCAGCGATACAGCCACAACGATTACAGCCAATACCTGACGTATGGACATCTTCATTGTGACCCCCTTTTCTGAGATCTTCTGAGCTTGGCCGATTTGCCGGACAGGCTCTGCTCCCAGTTGTTAAAGTGGGACTTCTCTCTTGTGAAAGATCAGACTCCTTAATTTCACCCTATCAAGAATATTTTTTTCCGCAATAAGAAAGTGCGTCAAAACAGAAAATTCTCTTAACTTTTGTTAAAAGGTGTTCATCTGAAAATTCCAATCTGTCAAGGATTGATTTTCCCTATTTTTTGGAAAAGACATGAGATCATTATGCCAAAGCCGTGGGGGTCCAATCCCGTTTCCGCGAGAATGATTTAGAGGTTGCGGTAAACATGGCTGCGATGATCAATGCGAAAAATCGTGATGATTCTTCTCTTCCGATCGATATGATAGAGGAGGCGATAGATTCCGATGCGAATGCGATAGAGTTGCTCTAACCCTTGCATTTTTCTGCTCTGTATTTTTGCGGGATCATCTTCAAGAAACATCAGGATATCCCATACTCGCTGCTGATAATCCTTTGGGAGAGCACGAAGCTCCTTCTCTGCTGATTTCTTGAAGACAATTTCGAATTTTGCCATTTCTTTTCTTATCGCTTCTGCATTTTGAGGCCGCGGAAGGCTTC
>JACQJE010000010.1 GCA_016205125.1 Deltaproteobacteria bacterium
AAGCATACGGAGGATCTGCAAAAATAAGATTGAAGTTTTCCCCCTTCGTTTCCACAACAGAGAGCCCTCTGAAAACCTCTGATGCGCGGATTTCCACAAGTCCCTTCACCTCAAGAATCGATATATTTTCCTCCAGCAGTTGAAGAGCGCCCCTGTCGCTCTCGATAAAAATCACACTCTCTGCCCCTCTCGACAGGGCCTCTAAACCGAGCGCTCCCGTTCCGGCAAAAAGGTCGAGCACTCTTTTTCCCTGCACCCCCTCTTTCCCCAAAATATTAAAAATTGCTCCCCGCACCAATCCTGTGGTCGGCCGAACGCTCCGCTTCCCGCGCCCTTTGCCGCCCGATTTGAGCACTCGCCCTTTGAACTTTCCGCCAATGATTCGCATATGCTTCCACCTGCACAATACTATAACTTCTCAATAAATTGAGGGAGATGCACCCCCACCCTGCCCCTCCCCCCTCGAGGGGGAGGGGGGGACAACCTGAGGGTATTGAGAAGTTACACGATACTGATTATTTTTTATAGGATGAAATGAGCGAAATGAGAAACTCGCGGCCATCATTGAAGGTAATGCAGAGAACGCCCTCTTTGACAGCAAGGGTAAAGCTCCCCTCGGGGAGGGAAAAATAGAGTGGGCGGAAGGATTGAGGCGACGTCTGAAAAGTCGCACCTTTCATTGTGAAAGCTTGGGGCCGCTCAGCCGATACAAAAAAATCTGTCGCCCCCCTCTTCATCGCAGGGAGAAGCTCTTTCTCACACTTTTCCCGAAGCTCTTCGAGTTGTCTCACGAGCTCCTGACTCCAATGATTGATCTTGTGAACAGATCGGGATGGCTTCTTCACATCCCACTCATCGTCATGGATTGGGTCAAAGTTAACGGTGATCCGGTTAATTTGACACCCCTTCATTCCTGACATACGATCGGTCTGTTGCACGCAGTGTCAATGCTTACAAAATAGGAGATTTGCGCAGCACAAAGTATTGCTCAGTACCGAAGTTACCACCCTTGTTGGTATTGCTGGAGTTCCCCATGTTGCCTTTGGATACCTCGGTTGGAGGTACGGGGAGCAGGCTGGATCTTGGTAATCAGGAAGGTTGTGGTAGTGAGGTCGTAGCGAGCAGTGATCCGCCGCCTCCAACCCTAGTAGGCGCACAACAGTTCTTCCGCTTCTGCGCAATGGATCGCGCAGAACGCGATGGTTTGGTGCGTCGTGGAATAGAGGTCGTTTACCCTGATGTCGTCAGTCAACTCGACGCCCTTCATCAGCTCAATCCGACAAGAAAACAAAATATTCTCCTTGAGTTGACACGCCTCTCTGCCAATCCATCACTCACATTGAATGATTTCCTGTCATCTGAGGAGAACACCCCGCCAGCGCGCGCCCTTCTCCTCTTTAGCTACCGCGTTGCCTCCATCACCTTCCTCAAGGGGATCCTCCTGGAATTTTGGCGAAAAGAGGGATTTTTTGGAAATACTCTGATCAGTGAAATCCTCGCCGACGTTTCTCTCTCAATGTCGCGCCTCCTTGCCAAAATGAATGGCGACCACAATTTAGTGGTCGATAAATACCGCTGGCTCCTTCCGACTCAAGACAACTACTCCTGGTATGTTCCGAGCGAAGACGCGGTCCGGGAAGCAGCTCCACTGCTGAACAAGCTTTCAGATTTAGCTGTGGCGGGAGAGCCTCTTTTGGAGTGGCTTGAAGATATCGATTCTCTGCTCAGCACTTATGAAGAACTGACACGCCCTTTTTCAACAGTGAGTGGAGACGCGCCGCAAAGCTATGCACGATGGTTTTGGCGGCATTTACTTGAACAGTGTCATGGGACTTTAGTGCGAAAACTTGGCCCTAAATTCAGTCCAAAAGTGATTTTCAATCCGATCGCTGGCGCGGGCTCTCTTCTGGTCGAGCCGCTCCTTCTCTGGCAGGATGGGATAGGGCTTCCTCCTCAGAGTGAGCGCGAAACCCTTTTAAGAAACGGAATCAGCAAGGGAATCTTTGGCTGTGAAACCGATCTTTTCCGTCGGGCTTTTACGGAGGCAAAAATCCTCTGCACTGCCACACCGCTCCTCTTAAGATCCTCAGAAAAAGGGCTGAGACGAGCAGAGACCCCTCTCGCTTGCAATATCATCCCTTACGAACCTCTCGCGCTGGCTGCAACTGAAAATCAGACCCTCTCCTCCTCATTCAGCCCCTTCCCTTTGGAAGGGCATCTCTCACAAACAGCCTGTTTAGTGAGAGACCTCTGCAAAGGGGATTATGTGGTCGCCCATTTTCCCGATCACTACTCGCCGGTGATGAGCGATTCTCTAAAAAACCTGTTTCCCGATTGGCTTGAACTGGCAAAGCAGGGGGTTCCCCCACTCTTGTGGTTCTATCCTTTCGGGTTGAGCAAACTGCGCGAGGGGGGATTGCTCGCTTTTGCGGGGAATGACTATTGGCCCGCTTCCCCTGAAGCCGCTCCAGTGAGAAAGATGATTCTTGAGCAAGCGCGAGTCCTTCAGATCATTGACTGCGGAACACTTTCACCCCCGTATCCCCGCTACCTCTTCATCATGGAAAAATGCAGTAATCCGGAGAAGCGGGCCACCCATAAAATTCAGATGATCCGGGCGAAAGCGCCGTTGAGCATGACAGAAGAGGCGATCCTCGCCCACCTGCAATCGATCTCAGAGGCGGCAAAAATGGTAAAAGTACCAGGGGAAACCTATAGTCGTGAGGACGTAGAAACGTTTTTCAGCGCACCCTCTCAGGGGGAATTGGGAGAAGAACCCTGGAGCAGAATCGATGATAGCGGGTGCCAATACATCATCCAGATGATCAACAGACAGCGTCAGACTTTGGGCGCGCTTTTTGATCTGCGGCGCTATGAAGAACATAAAAACGATCCAAAAACTCTCTCTCTCTGGAACAGACCCTCGACCCCAAAAGAGGGGATTCTTCAGCTCCCCCTGCGCGCGAGAAAATGGTCGTGCCGCTATTCCCGCAGCGGTGAGGAAAACCTTTCAGACGTCGAATGGATACTTTTCAAGAAACCCCATGTGAAGGAGTCTCTTTTTTACTATTATGCCCTCTTTAATTCCCGTATCCTTCGATTCTGGATTCATCAGGCAAGCACGGCCGATGGGACAAACCGCATCTTTGGCGCCAAACAGATCTCTGCCCTCCCGATTCGAACGATCCAGTGGGATGAAGTCAGAGAAAATCCCGTGCAGGCAGAAAAAATAGCCAGGATCAAGAACGCAATCGCACAAAATGACTTCGACTTTCTCCGTGCAAGCTTATCTCTGGAAATCTGCTGCGGAAGAGAAGAGCTCGTTCACGATGCCATTGGCCTGATGGTTGAGGAGATTTTTGAGCTGAGCGAAAAACTTGCCAGATACCGCCCATTTTATGCAGACACTGGGGCAGACCAGAACCTGAACGAGGAAATCGAGCCGGAAGGATTCTCCACCGTCCCGATCATTGCGTCAGCGCTCATGCAAGTGATTCCTCCCGAGCGATGCACCCCTTTATTAAAACATCGGGAGATTTACCGGGATATTCCCCCTTCTGTCGACCTCCAGCGCTTTTGCCTGCATCAATATCGGCGCGAAGCGGGTCTCAAGTGCGAAGGGGAGCATATCGCCCTCCTTTCCCAGCAGAACCAGATCATTAAGCTCTATGGCCCCTCTCTCCTCCTCGACGTTATAGAAAATGCCCTGGCGTCCTTCATCAATCATTTCTTCGATGAAGTCATCAGCGCCATTTATCTTCCCCACTCCGTATCGGATCTGGAGATGGTACGAGACGAAATCCGTCAGCATTGCCATAATCTGTCCATTAAAAAACGCCAGCTCTGGTGGGTTATTGACCGCCTCTTTTACCGTTTCTATGGCTTTCAGCCCGATCAGGCTCCCCTTTCCGAAACAGACCGGTCACCCACGCCCGCAGATGTCAACGCGATTGCCCTGATGGAGGGGCATTAACCTAGTGTAGTGTAACTAACACTTCTTTACAATCTTCTACCGCACCAGATTGTAAAGATATTTCTGTTACACTACACTAGGAGGCTGTCGGAGAAATCGATTTTTCCCCTCTCCCCTTGCGGGAGAGGGGAGGGTGAGGGGTGAAGCTTTTTTGATGGATTTTGCTATTTCTCCGACAGACTCC
>JACQJE010000094.1 GCA_016205125.1 Deltaproteobacteria bacterium
AGCCGAAACCGAGTGAGGACTCAGGGAGCAAAAGCGGCGCGTATCGCTGAAAAGCGCGTCCGAACGTCCGAGGAGTCGGTGGATCAAGGGGATATGCACCCCCACCCTAACCCTCCCCCATCGAGGGGGAGGGGGGGTCGCCTCAAGTTATTGAGAAGTTACCGGCGATTCAGGGGATGAAGGGGTGTGACCCGCGTGATGACTTGCTTTTTTGTCAAGCTATTGACACCTATCCAAACCCTTTTTTATGATGAGTTAAGTCGATCTCACCACTATGAAATAAACGCTAGAAATAGAGCGGGTTTTTGGCTGCACAGTTGCTCCTGGATCAAGAGGGTTTGCGTGTGCCGGAAGGGGATTTTTCTCTCGAAATTTTTCCAGCGTCAACGGAATTCATACGGAGATGGAGGATGTGAGAATGCGGACAAAGCAGAATATGCGGAAAACGGGAGTGTCTGAATCGGTTGAAGCGCGCAAGAGTGTTCACAGCTCCAGAAAGATGAGTCAACTTTTTGGCACAGAAGGACTTACGGTGCCGCGGCTTTTTACAGAGGAGGGGAAAGATCCTCTGGAGGCTGTCGAATATGAACTGCGGAAAAGCGCGATCAATACGACTCAGGGAGAGGTGGTCTTCTCCATGCAAAACGTGGAAGTTCCCGCCGCATGGTCTCAGCTTGCTACAGACATCATCGTCTCCAAATACTTCAGAAAGGCTGGAGTGCCGGGGACGAAGTGTGAAAAGAGCGCAAAACAGGTTGTCCGCCGCATTGTCAGAGCGATTCGGGAGGCAGGAGAGCGATTGGGGGGATATTTTGCGACACCGGAAGACGCGGAGACCTTCTCAGCAGAACTCTCTCACCTTCTGATCACCCAGAAGGCGGCCTTTAACTCCCCCGTCTGGTTTAACTGCGGGCTTCACGAGTCTTACGGCATCAAGGGGAGCGGTGGAAACTATTGCTGGGATCCGGAGAGCAGCAGGATTGAAGAGACGGTCAATGCCTACGAACATCCGCAGTGCTCTGCCTGCTTCATTCAGTCGGTCAAAGATGACTTGATGGATATCTTTGACCTCGCCAGGCGCGAAGCGCGCCTCTTCAAATATGGTTCGGGAACGGGGACCAACTTTTCAGCGATCCGCGGCTGTCAGGAAAAGCTCTCTGGCGGAGGGAATTCTTCGGGACTCATGTCGTTTCTCGAAGTCCTCGATAAGGGGGCTGGAGCGACCAAATCAGGGGGAATCACGCGTCGCGCCGCTAAAATGGTCTGCCTCGACATGGATCACCCTGAGATTGTCAATTTTATCAACTGGAAGCGACGGGAAGAAGACAAGGTCTCGATTCTGATCGGCGCGGGATATTCTTCCGATTTTAACGGGGAGGCTTATCGGACCGTTTCCGGTCAAAACTCAAACAACTCGGTTCGTGTGACGGATGAGTTCATGCGGGCGGCGATCGAGGACAAGGAGTGGCAGACCCGGTTCCGGACTTCGGGTGAAGTCTGTGAGACCCATCGCGCGAAAGAGCTGATGCGGCAGATTGCAGAATCCGCATGGAGATGCGCGGATCCCGGTGTGCAATACGATACCGCGGTCAACGACTGGCACACCTGCTGCAATACCGACCGCATTCGTGCCTCCAATCCCTGTTCGGAGTACATGTTTCTCGACAATTCAGCCTGCAATCTGGCCTCCATCAATCTCATGAAGTTCCTGCGGGAAGATGGAGAGTTTGATGTCGATGCGTATCGCCATGCCTGCAGAGTCGTCTTTCTCGCAATGGAGATCTTAGTCGATTACTCCTCCTATCCGGGCGAAGTGATTGCAAAAAACAGCCACGATTACCGCCCGCTGGGATTGGGATATGCCAATCTTGGCACTCTCCTGATGGTCTCCGGAATCCCCTATGACAGCGACCGCGGAAGAGCTGTCTGCGCCGCTTTGACGGCGATCCTTTGTGGAACTGCGTATCGTGTCTCTGCAGAAATGGCCGCGGCAAAAGGCCCATTTAATGGCTTTGCAAAGAATCGGGAGCCGATGCTGCGGGTGATTGGCAAGCACCGACTTGCGCTCAAAAAAGTGGACCGCTCGCTCTGTCCTGAAAATTTATACCGGGCGGCGGAGCAAGAGTGGACGACGGCCTATGAACTCGGAAAGCGCTATGGATACCGAAATGCCCAGGCGACTGTCATTGCACCCACGGGGACAATCGGCCTTCTGATGGACTGTGACACGACCGGCATTGAGCCCGATTTTTCCCTCGTCAAATTCAAAAAGCTTGCCGGAGGGGGTTACTTTAAAATTGTAAACCGTGCCGTTCCTCTGGCCCTTGAACGTCTCGGTTACAGCGAAAAAGAGCGCGAAGAGATCATCGCCTATGCCACCGGGACACTTACTTTAAAAGACGAGCGGCTCAGGATCCACTGGAAGGCTCTCAAAGAGGCTGGTCTGTCAGAGTCCTCTCTCAAAAAGATTGAAGAGAGTCTCCCAGGGATCTTTGAATTTCCTGACGCTTTTGCGCCGCATCTGGCGGGCGAGGAGATCTACCGCAAGAAGGGGGTCGATCCAAAGGGTGCACAGCCGGGATATTCTCTCCTGACCGCCCTTGGCTTTGACAAGAGAGCCATTGAAGAGGCGAGCGAAACGATAGGCGGCAGGATGACGCTCGAAGGGGCCCCTCATCTTTCTGAAGAGCATCTTACGGTCTTTGATTGCGCGAACAAGTGCGGCTCTCTCGGGAAACGCTTTATTGAACCGATGGGGCATGTCCGGATGATGGCCGCCGCTCAACCCTTTATTTCTGGGGCGATCTCAAAAACGATCAATCTTCCGAATGAGGTGACCGTCGAAGAGGTCGAGCGGCTCTACATCGAATCGTGGAGACTCGGTCTCAAGGCTGTTGCTCTCTATCGCGATGGCTGCAAGATGTCTCAGCCGCTCAACACGGGATCCTCTTCCAAAGCGTCCAAAGGAAAAGAGGGGGTCCAGACCCTCCTTGTGGAACTTCCCCGCGCCGTGCGGCATCGTCTTCCGAAGAAGCGGCCCGGCTTTGTGCTGGAGGGTCGCGTTGGCGGGCACAAGGTCTATCTCCGCACGGGAGAGTATGAGGATGGCTCTGTCGGAGAGATCTTCATCGACATGCACAAAGAGGGAGCTGCGATGCGGAGCCTCCTCAACTGTTTTGCGATCGCAATCTCTCTTGGACTCCAGCATGGCGTCCCCCTTGAGGAATTTGTCGATGCATTCACATTTACCCGCTTTGACCCACAGGGCGCGGTGGATCACCCGAATATCAAGACAGCGACATCGGTGATCGACTATATCTTCCGCGTGCTCGGCATGGAGTACCTGGGCAAAATGGACTTTGTCCACGTCAAGCCGGCGCTGAACGGAGATCACAAGAGTGAAGCTTCGGCGAAACCGATTCAAGCGGCAGAGCCAGCCTCTGCGGCCGAACAGAGCGATCCCCTCAGCCGTCATCTGGCAACCAAGATGAAGGATGCTCCCTTCTGCCCGTCGTGCGGGCATATCACCGTGAGAAACGCCGCCTGCTACAGTTGCCTGAATTGCGGTATCTCACTGGGCTGCTCCTGAGGGCTTGCCTGAAAGAAGTGAGTGTATCGATGGCACCCAAACTTTTCAACAAGCGTGGGCCGCTTTTTGTCATATCAAGAGGTTGTTTTTTGACTCATGGGTGCAATTATGTATTCAATTCACTTTTGACAATTATCTTAACTTTTCTAATTTAGTGATATATTTTATGAAATATTATTTCACACAACTCTTGGCATGTCCTTTGCATCTCTCGAAGGAATGAGGGCAAAGAAGATGAATTTGTCAAAATGCGCTTTCTATGTGGCATCGGGTCAGCCGCTAGGAGTGTGTCGGAGAAAGAGGTGAACGAAATCTTGTTTAAGAGCGGAACAAAAACCATGAAAAAAGCGTTTGCGATTGCGTCTTTCTTTCTTTTTATCTTTTTTTGCTTACCAACGGGTCGTTCTGCATTTGGAGATCACAAGCGTTTTTTCCAGGTGCAAGCTGTATTTTTAGATCAGGCTGACGACTCTCTCTACATCTTTAGGTGGATCTCTTCGGATGAAGAGATGCAAGATGCAGAATATGCGACAATCGGATGGGTCTATGGTTTTGCTGAGTCATTCGTAAATAATGCTGTGTATATCTACACTGCAAAATTTCAAGGTGTACTTGATAAGACGCAAAAAATCAGAATTCTTTGCCAGCAGGCAAATTATTCCTTGGAACCTTCCGAAGTCACAATCTATTCAACGGAGATTAGCTTAGATAGCACAATTTTCAACGCCCCATCCGCTGAAGAGAAAATTAAGCTCTTGAAGGAAGCCTTTATTCGAGCACTCTTATTCTAATTCCACATCTTTTCATTCTCCCGTCCCTTTGACGAATGTCGTTATTCACACCCCAAAGAGCAGCAGATGTCTTTGATCTTTCCGCCACCTCATTCTCCAGTTTGATGAGCCGCATGGCGAAACCTATTTACTGGACAGGTTCCATGAAAAATACGTGGAGCGTTTTGCCACTTTTGGTCGCACGAGGCGGCCATTTTTTGACACATCTGCTTTATTATGTATTTTCAGAGAGTTGCTTTACCTCTTTAACTCGCTAAATTCATTAAAATATTTCAAA
>JACQJE010000087.1 GCA_016205125.1 Deltaproteobacteria bacterium
TACCTATTAATTGTTCAACGGAATTCCTCTCTCATGTTAGGAAGCTGGACGCAATGTTCAAACTGCCGCAATGGACATGCTTTTGAGATTAATTCGGGATGTATCAGAGAACCTCGATTATCTGAAAAAGCATGTTGCATAGTTCATAGAACTGTACCACTTGAAAGGAAGGATGGTCTAGCGCTTGACCCCAATGTATTTCAAGAAAGCTTCTTGAGAGGGCTCGCGCTGCAGAAAGAGGCGGATCGATTCATTGACATCCCTGGAGTTGCCAACCTCAAAGATCTCTTTCCGAAGACGAGCACCGACACCTTGATCCAGAAATCCATTCTCAGCCCCCTCAAAGATCGAGGCGAGATCTGCGGCAATCGCGTCTGACCAGGCATAGCCATAATATCCGGCATCGTATCCCCCAAAGAGATGCCCGAAGCGCGCCAAAAAAGCGGTTTCCTCTGGAAAAGGAAAATAGACGCGGCTCAAGATTTCGTTGGTCACCGCATAGGGATCGGCCGGAAGATGAGTATGAATTTCCATATCGAGAAGTCCGAAAGCGATCTGCCCGCGATATCCTGTAGCCACCGTTCCGATGCGAGCCCTCTCCATCGCTTCAAGCAGATCCTGAGGGATCGTCTTCGAAGGGTCCTGATAATGCAATGCAAAGGTATCAAGCACTCTCTTATTCCAGACCCAGCGCTCAAAGATCTGCGATGGGGCTTCCACAAAATCTCTCGGAACATTTGTCCCGGAGAATGCATGATATTTTGCGGTCGTCAGCAGGTCATGGAGCACATGGCCAAATTCGTGGAAGAGGGTCTCCGCCTGCTCATGCTGCATCAGCGAGGGGCGACCCTCCGCAGGGGGTTCAAAGTTGCCGACAAGAGCCGCCACTGGTCTCGGCCCTCTATTCTCCTCTTTGGTCAACTGATTGCGCGTCAGACTGAGGCGCTTGCGCGTCTCCTCGCGAGAAGCATTCTGCATGACCGCAGAGTATTGCCAGGAGACATGGGCCGCTACCTGATACTTATCTCCATCCTCTTTCGAGCGGAGCGTTTCTAAAATATTCTCCGGAACTCCAGCAAGCTCTTCTGCACTAAACTCTAATATCGCCTTGCCATTCCGGATATTCGTCTGAATCAGCGTCTCGAGATCGTTGAGCTTCTTTTTAAGCTCTTTGAGCCTTTCGCGTTCCTCCGGAGGGAGGTGAAATCCCAGCCGTTCGTATCCTCGCAGCGTCTCCTCAAAGAGACGCTGATCTTCACCTGAGAGCTGCGGATGTTGAGACTCGGCAAAGACTTTGATGACACGATAGAGATCTTCGCGATAATCGACTTCGACACTCCAGCTATCGAATTGATTGATCAGCTCTTGAGCAACATCGCGCAGCTGCGCATTTTCGCTCGTATTCATCAGAAGATAGATGCGACTTGCTTCAATTCCAGCTAAATAGGCGGCGTCATCAAGGGCCTTCACGGTCGACTCGAAGGTCACCTGAGACAGATCCTGATTCGCAATCCGGTCAAGCGCCGCATTCGCTTCCGCAATGGCAGCAGCGTAAGATTCCTTCAGCTCCTCAGGAGTCGTATCGAAATCTGGGACTTCCAGGACGAGATTGAACCGTTCCGCTTTCTCCTGAAAATCCTTTAATGATTTCAGTCTGGAGCCATCGTCGGCCAAACCCGATGAAGAGAGGATCAGGAGAGATAAGAAGAGGAGTAATGAAGAGCCGTTAAATTTCGAGAAGAATCGATCACGTGCAGTCATAGAACCCATCAAAGATACCTCCGCTGCTCCAACATCAGGCGCGCAGGAGCGGCAATTCACCGAAATCAAAAAGGAGCCTATACTTATCAGTGCATCAGGAAGCTTGTCAATGATTTTGGGACGTTGATCCTCACTGATTGAGTTTGAAAAAGAACAAGTTTATGATGAGATCAATGTGTAAATATTAAGGCATAATCGCTTATGGGGGACGCAACATGGCTACAAATCTCGCTATCGATGATCATCTTTTGATCGAAGCGCAAAAGATCGGTCAGAAACCAACAAAAAAGGCTGTTGTGACTGAGGCGTTGGAAGAATATATTGCACGACGAAAGCGGTTAAAAGCGGTGAAGGCATTTGGTTCTCTGGAAATGGACGAGACGTATCACTATAAGAAAGATCGCCAAAAGAGATGATCATTCTAGACACCTGCGTCATTTTAGAAGCCTTTCGTAAGAAAGGGAAAGGTGCAAAGATCAGCCCAGCAACTGATCAACTTCGACAAATGATTGAGGATGATTGGCCAATTGCCATTCCGGGTATTGTTCTGCAAGAATTTCTCACTGGATTTCGATCGGACAGATCGATTCAACAAACCCTGGATCTAATTTCAGGTTTTCCAAGAATCTTGGCGGAAGAAGATGACCATATCCTGGGAGCCAGAATCCGCTCAATCTGTCTCAAAAAGGGATTGGCAGCAACAGGAATCGATTGCCTTATCGCTGCAACGGCAATCAATCGAAACGGGAGACTGTTCACTTTTGATCAAGATTTTGTTCATATTTCTAAGGTATGTCACCTCAAACTCTTCTCTCAACTCTGATAACCTCACCCTCATGATCCGGTGGCCAGAATGGTTATTGCGCATTGTGCTTACTGTAGATCTGGTCTGCAACGGTTGGTCAATGGACACGGAAGTCTCTGCGCCTCCGAATTCACCCTCCCTGCTCCCCCACCCCCATCGAGGGTGGGTCAAAAACCGATGGCCGAAAGGGTCAATTTCCGAGCACTGCCAACAACAGTAGACGAACTCGTAAGGGAGAACCCCCTCTCCCTTTCTATTCAGAAAATAACAACGGACGAATTGAAAGTATTTCTCAGAAACCTTATGAAGAACGATGTTTAGTGACGCCCTAAAAACCACTTGACAAAATGTGAACTATAGTTCACAATAGGTAAAGGAATGAGGAAATGGAAGTTCGATATCGCAGACTTAAGTCGTACGTTAAACCGGATGGAAAGTGCCCATTCGAAGAGTGGTTTGAGACGCTGCGAGATCGAAAAACTCGCGCTGTCATTGATGCGCGACTCATTCGCATTCGACAAGGAAACTTCGGAAACTGTAGAACGGTCGGCGGAAAAGTGAGAGAGATTAAAATTGACTATGGTCCTGGGTATCGGATCTACTTTGCAGAAGATGGAGAAGAGATCATCGTTCTTCTTTGTGGGGGAGATAAAAGCTCTCAACAAAGAGACATTGAAAAGGCAATCGCCTATTGGGCGGAGTATCAGGGGTGAACATCATGGCTAGAAAGAAAACACGCGATTACGAAAAAGATTTATTGGAAAGACTCAAAGATCCAGAATACGCTTCGGAATATCTCAACAGTGTCATCGAAGACGAAGAGGATGAAAACCTGGAAGAGCGATTCTTAATTGCCCTCAGTGACGTTGCAAAGGCACACGGCATTAGCAAGCTTGCAAAAGAGACGCATCTTTGGAGAAAGAGCCTCTACAAGGTCCTTTCTCCAGAAGGAAATCCGAGATTTTCGACTCTTGCTGCCATTCTCCACGCCATCGGCCTTCGCCTTCAGGTCGCTACCGCTGAAAGGAAACTTTAAATATCTCAATGACAAGAGCTAAACCTCTAAAAATCATATTCGACTCTTTGGATCACTTTCAGATGCGGGCACGCACGGCCTTAAAAAAAGCTTTTGAAAAGCGGGAGGCCACAATTCAACCGAAAGACGTTCTTCTCTTCGATAGCGTCGAGTCATACCAGAGGTTTATGAGCGACCAGAAGTACGCCATTTTAGCCACCATCTACAAATATGAACCTCAGTCGATCTATCAGCTTGCAAAACTGCTAAACCGCCCTCCACAGAATGTCACGCGCGAGTGTGACCTTCTTGAGCAGCATGGCTTTATCACCCA
>JACQJE010000006.1 GCA_016205125.1 Deltaproteobacteria bacterium
GTTTGTGGACGCCTGCGGAGGGGGGGGATGGGGACCTGTGGTCACTACGACACTGATCGGCTCCGGCAATTACCCCCGCTGGACGATTGGAACAGTCAATGCGGTCGAATTTTTTGTTGCATTGGCTGCGTCAGGGGTATTCACACTGTTTGTCACTCTGAATAGTTGGCCCGTGATTTTGGGTCTAATCGGAGGGGGTCTTTTGGCAGCCCCTCTTGGGGCCTATTTCTGCAAGAGAATTAATGTGCGCCTCTGCATGATCCTTGTTGGTCTTTTGGTTGTTCTTCTCAGTGGCCGAACGCTCTTAAAGCTTTTTTTCTAGTGGATCTTTAACAAAAAACGCATTTGTAGATCTCGTTAGCCACTTGCTCATTATCTAGAAGACTCAGTTTGCGGTCTCCCATGAAAAGGGTGGTCTGCTGTTCTGTGATCTCCAGCACAATCAGTCGCGCAGCTGCTGGCATGTTGTGGCGCAATAATTCTTTTTCGTCCGGATCTAACTCAGGTATGACTGTTAAGAAGAGCTGTCCAGAATGTGTGACTGAATAAACCTTGCTCTTTAGATTTTGCAGAGCGGCGCACCTCTTTCCTGCAGAAGGAAGAGGATAAGTCGATTTTAGATTGGAATCAGATTCATGGTAGGCGTAAACATTTCGATCAAATAAGAGCTTTTCTATCTTTTGTGCAAGGGAGCATAAGTCTCGATGTGAGGAACCTGTGAAAATGATGAGGCCGGACTTATGCCGCATCCGTATTGCACGCTCATCATATGAGATTTGACTCTCTATCCATTGTTCAGAGGGTTGCAAGGCAGGAAAAGAGGGGAGGGCCTCCAGGATGATCCCGCCGCCCGAAATATCGTACTCATCCACAATGACGAAGCGGCCGGTTGCCATGATCTCACTGGCCAGATCGAAAGCGAGAGGTTGCATCGTCTGCAGAACACATTCTGCCACATCATGTCGGCCGATCTCTCTTTTATTCGCGACGATTTTTAAACTGGAGGCGTCGATGATCTGATGAATATCACTCAGCCAGACGGGTATTCTGGCTGCACAGTGCTTCAGTTTATATTGCTTTCCTTCCACCATCGGCTCTCTTCCCATCCAGAAGAGGTTGGCGCGAAACCGATCGGTTACTTTTGGCTGAGGATCAACCACTCTGCTCATCATCTGTCCGGGCTCAACATAAACTTCTGTGGTGAGTGTCAAGCCAGTCGCGCGACCCGCAGACACTTCGCTTGGGTTCGGGTCAGTGAAATCTTCAATTGTGTGAATGGCTGCCTCTTTTTGAGAAGGCCAAAAGATCACCTTATCGCCAGCATGAATTTGCCCTGTTTTGACGCTTCCCGCAAGAATCCTCTTGAGGGCTCCATTTTCACTGAACTTGTAAACATCTTGTACAGGAAATCGAAGGGGGAGATTCTCCAGCACCGTCTCCGGTGAAAAATGCTCGATTGTCTCCAGAACAGATGGGCCATCGAACCAGGAGAGGTGAGGAGAGCCGGAGACCACATTTTCGCCTTCCAGCGCACTGATTGGGATAAATGCCTTTGGACGGACAGTGATGCGGGCGAGAAATGCTTTATATTCTTCCACCAAAGCATCAAATTTTCCGGGATCATAGTGAATGAGATCCATCTTGTTGATGCAGACGACCACTTGGGAGATGCCGAGAAGAGAAACGAGATAGCCGTGACGTCGTGAATTTTCCTGGATCCCTTCCCGAGCGTCGATGAGAATGAGCGCCGCTTCTGCGCGGGAAGCGCCGCTGATCATATTCTTGAGAAATTCAATGTGGCCGGGAGCGTCAATGATGATGTAGTCCCGCTTTCCCGTCTTGAAAAAACAGCGTGCTGAATCGATGGTGATCCCTTGAGCCTGCTCATCTTTGAGCGCGTCAAGGAGGTAGGCGTATTCAAAAGGCCGCCCCTGTTTTGCGCAGTTTTTTTTGAGAGTGTCGAGTTTTCCTTTCGGGAGAGATTGAGTATCGGCGAGGAGGCGGCCAATGAGCGTACTCTTGCCGTGATCGACATGCCCCAGGACAACAATATTCATTTTTTCTCGAGTGAGATGCTGTTCGATCATCGTTACATATACCCAGAGCGGCGGAGGGCTTCAAGCCCGCCGCCGTCTTCTTTGTCCTGTTCCCGCCCTGAACGCTCAGCCACATTGGCAAACTGTCCCTCGCGCAGCTCCATGATAATCTCTTTGACGCTTTTGGCTGTTGATTTAACGGGACTCGTACAGGGGTAGCACCCCAAAGAGCGGTAGCGCGTTCCGGTTCCATGGTCAAAATAGAGGGGGACAACGGGGATATTCTCGCGGTCAATGTATTCCCAGATATTGAGTTCGGTCCAATCAAGGAGGGGGTGAATTCTGACGTGAGTGCCCGCACTAAACTCTGTCTTGAACTGGTTCCAGAGCTCCATCGGCTGGTCATTGACGCCCCAGAGACTGTTTTTGTCTCGCGGCGAAAAATAGCGCTCTTTGGAGCGGCTCCCTTCCTCATCGGCTCTGACTCCGACAATGACGCCCGTATAAGGTTCGAGATGGGTGTCTGGAAGATACTTCTTGAGGCGATGGTCAAAACGATACCTTGTCCATTCGCCTGAGAGAGTATGTTTAAGGGCTTCTGTTTTCAGCAGGCCACAACATTGAATGCGGTTAACCGTTCCATCCGGGAAGGTTTCTTTTGCCTCTAAAGCTCTCGTATTTTGACCATAAATAATATTGAGTCTCCACTCTGTTGCCAGCCGATCCCGATATTCGATCATTTGGGGGATTTTAAAAGCGGTATCGATGTGGACAAGGGTAAAAGGGACCTGTCCAAAGAAGGCCTTTCGAGTGAGCCAGAGGAGCACCGTGCTATCCTTGCCAATCGACCAGAGCATGGCAAGGTTCTTAAACTCGCGGTACGCTTCTCTCAGAATGTAGATGCTCTGGGATTCCAGATGATCGAGATAATTCATTGTTGCTCATTATAAGTGGAAAAAGGGGAGTTTGAACCGTGTGTTCCAGAGAGAGTGCTTCCGATTTTCTGTCCTGGGTCAGAAATACAGTCACGAGGTAATTTGAATTGAGGATTGTATAGGAGAGGAGACCGACTCCTCCACTCCGGCTCAACTCTTCTTTTGCCTTGGGAAAATACTCTTCAACCGATTTAAAAAGGGTACATTCCGGTCCAATCGAAAGGGTCGAACGTGCGGCCACTGCGCCATTGACCACTAAATCGAGATGGAATTGAACATCGAGATGATAATCGTAGTCATAAGAGCAGTTCGAAATGCCGAGATATGTTGTATGAATTTCATCGCAGATCACTCGACAGCCATAGCTGATCAGAGAGGACTTGTTGCCTATTTCTTCGGGAGGATTCCATACTTTCGAACCAAAAATGACATTCGCGAGGGAATTCTTTTGTCGAAACTCCAGATAGAGATCGAGGTCGCGGCTATAATCCTTCTGCTCCGAATCCAAGTGGCGGAGCACTTCTCCATGACCGACAAAGGGGAGGGAGATGCCGGCGCCCTGGAGCACTTTTCCCATCTCGATCGTTTCCACTCGGTTTCCTTGCATTTCAAGGACCAGCGGCTTGACGAACACACATTTTCCGCCTTCGTCATAGATCAGCAGGTCGAGACATTTTTTCCATGGTTCATGCTCACTCTGGAAGAGGGTCACAGAGGTTGTCACCTGTTCATTTTCCAAGATGAGGAAGGGGTTAAAGTAACCCTTTTTCACTTTCTCCCGCTGAACGGCGGATAAGGGGTGAGCGTCTTTGAGACGAGAATAATAACAATGATCGAGGCTGAATGCGCCGCTTGCTTTCTGATGGACCCCATAGGCAATGCGCGTCATCAGCTGTCGGAAGATCCCTTCAATTTCAATTTGCCCACTCTTTCCCCCCAAAAACTCCTTCGCATCGGAAACGAGAGTCGAGAGATGAATTTTGTGAAGGCCAAAGGGGGGGAGAGGGGGGAGAGGGGTGATGCGCTTTTCCCCCTTTGCGTTGTAAAGAAAGATTTTAAGGTCTCTCCTTCCGATACCGGCTTTTGCCGCATGAACAATAAAGAAGGTTTCTCTTTCTTCGTCGCAAAAGGCTGGAATCAGCCCCAGACAGGCCCGATTCATCCCCTGATCAGGAAGATAGGCACTATAGTCGTGCAATGTCGTAACGAACGATCCTTCCTGATAATAATCGATATAATTGCTGGCCGATGCAAAAAAACCCCCCAGTTTATTAAAAATTTGGGCATCGGATAAATCGTTGATCTTCTGTTTGATTAAGAGAGAGCCGCTAAAAGGGGTCGGAATATGGTAATTTTTGGGCGAAAAAAAACTTTCCTGAAAGTGGCGGGAATCGATCAGATAGGGTCGCCCGACAGAGACTTTGGGATCCTCCCACTCTTTGACGAGGCGCCCTTTATCATCGTAGAGCTCAAATGAGAGATCGATGGTCTTGATGTCTGGAAATTCAAATAA
>JACQJE010000096.1 GCA_016205125.1 Deltaproteobacteria bacterium
TCGGGGTCCCCCAAAGATCTTCGATCTTTGGGGGGGGCGAGGAGTCGGTGGATCAAGGAGGATTAGACATTGAATCTTGAGGAAGTTTTCCTGGATTTTCTCGCTGACGGAATGGAAAAAGAGTGGTTGTCGCGATACCAGTGGTACCACGACACCTCTCACCTGCAGCTGAGGGCTCAGATGCGACCCTCTGAGATTGTGCCATGGAAATCCCGCTCTCACAAGAAAGCCGCTGAAGATAATTGTTGGGGGATCGAAGTAAAAGCCTGGAGAGGAAATGCGATAGGGGTCGATCTCGAGTTTTATAAAATGCGCCCCCTCCTCACTTCAAATCGAAAATGGATGGCACATTGGCTGGATCTCGATTGCAATTCAAGCCCAATGGAACTGTTGGAAGAATGGGCCGCAAGGGAAGCCGCTTTTAAGTGTGTGAGCCCGCTTCTCCCAGAAGAAGAGTTATCGATGAGTGATTTTGTCCGAACTCGAGGGATCCTCGAGCTGAAAAAAACAGAGCGCCTCTATCAAATAGAGACCTGCTTTTCCTGGAATGGGCCATGGATCCTGGCACTGGCCAGAACTCCTGCATTTTTTTATGGAGGGAACCATGAAAAAAGTAGTTATCACGGGTATGGGGGTGATTTCTGCCATTGGGAACGACGTGCAGGAGTTTTTCAGGAATCTTTGTGAGGGACAGTCGGGGATTCGCGAGGTGACAATTTTTGACTGTTCTCCCTATGAGAGCCGGATTGGCGCGACGGTCTCCGGGATCGAAGAGAAAACATCCGCCGGGGCTCTCACCTTCCCCCGTCCGATTCAGTTTGCGCTGAGTGCCGCCAGAGAAGCGCTTGAATTCAGCGGCGTGCTGGAGAAAACGGATCCTCGCCGCATTGGCTGTTTTCTTGCAGGAGCGGGCTGCTCTGTTTTTCCCGTGGAGAAATATTACAGGGATTATGTGCGCGGGGGGATTTCGGCGGTAAACCGGCGGGATCTCTATTTTGTCAGCGGAGATGCGACAACGAATGTCATCGCAGATACGTTTCATCTCTATGGGCCGCGCAACAGTATTTTCAGCGCATGTTCCTCCTCGGGTCTTGCGATCGGCCTCGCATTTGACCTCATCCGGATGGGGCAGGTCGATGCCATGGTCGCAGGGGGCGCAGATGGGTTTAGTGAATTTACTTTTTCAGGGTTTCACTCTCTTCAGAGTGTGAGTCCTTCTCCCTGCAAGCCGTTCGATTGTTTCCGTCAAGGGCTTTCCTTTGGGGAGGGAGCGGGAATCCTGATTCTGGAAGACGAAGCGCATGCCAGAGAGCGCGGAGCGTCGATATTGGCTGAAATCGGGAGTTATGGGATGCTGGGTGAAGGCTATAATCTCACGGCGCCTCATCCTGAAGGGATTGGATTTGTCCGAACGATGGAACAAGCCATGAGGAGCGCCCGGATATCGGCGGAAGAGGTGACTTATGTCAATGCGCATGGAACCGCTACGCCGATGAATGATTATGTTGAAGGGAATGCGATTCAAAAGGTTTTTCGCGACAAAGAGATATTGGTCAATTCGATCAAGGGTTTGGTGGGCCACTGCATGGGGGCCGCTGGCGCAGTGGAAGCGGTGAGTTCTGTGTTGAGTATTCAAGAGGGAGTGATTCCAGGGACGGGAAACTTCAGCGAGCCCGATCCCCAGATTCCGGTGGAAGTGAGAAGAGAGACGAGCCAGCAGAGAGTCAATGCGGTCCTCTCCAACTCTGCCGGGTTCGGCGGCAACAATTCCTCGGTCTTATTTAGAAGCTATTCTGGATGACTGGGTGATCATCATTCAAAATGGCAATTCTTGAGAAATACCGAGAGATCCTGATGAAATTCTCCAATTTGTGCGCCATCAACGATGACGTGGTTGCAGAGGTAGTTGATCCTGATCAGTTCGCTTGCTTTATCGGTCACTACGGCAACCATGAGTCTCGGAGCGATCGTGGAGATGGAGCGGAACTCTGCTCCCCAGCGGGTGAGGTTGGTGAGGCTGAAGGTGCCAATCTTCTCCCGCATGAGATCCTCATCGCAGATCATCCTCTTATAATAGAGTTTGCGGAGAAACCGGGGAAGCTGAAGCAATTTCTGAAGGCCTGCAAACTCCTTGATCTCATGAACCGGGGCACGCGTGACATACTCAATTTGCTCCCCGATTTCCTTTACCGTCAGCCGATCGGAGTTTCGGATCACGTAGAAGAACGGAAATCGTTCCCCATCGAATTCCCGGTCAACATGCAGAGAGGCATCGACTGTATCCCATCGCACAAGGCGGGATTTGCGCTTCCAGAAATCGCGTACAAAACCTGCATTGACGCGGGGGTGTTGTTTCAGAGTGCGGGAAACGGCTTGAACCAGATAGGCGGTTCGGTTCGTCATGAGCGTCATCTTGAAAAAATCAGGCGCTTTGACGGATGCCGCAATAGTTCCCGGAACGACCCAGGGGCACAGCGTCATGATGTCAAAGAGATGCTGTCTGTAAGGGGTGAAGTAATCTTTCCTTTTCCTCATGGTCGAATTTCTCCTTGAGTAAGGTAAAAATGTTTGCAACATTTCGTGGAAGAGAGAAGAGCACTTCTCCCTTTTCCTGACTCATCGGCACGTGGGTCACTGTCCCGACAGCGCGCACATCGTCTCCAATGAGGATGAAGTGAAGAAACTCGAATCTGTTCTCTTCCAGTTTGACGGGGGTCACAGCGGCGGTGATCCAGTCACTCGAAAATACCGGTCTTCGAATGGAGACCTGATATTGATAAACCGGCAGATAACAGCCGTTTTTGGCGAGAAGTTCCAGGTCAAAGCCGCAGTGGCGACAGCACTCGTGTCGCACGATTTCAAAATAGTTGAGGTAATGACCATTCCAGACCACCTTGTATTCGTCGATTTCGTTGAATCGCGGGTACCCGATTTCATGCACAAAGCAGAGGCGGGATTTTCCGCGAAACCGGATCTCGCGGAAGGGGGATCGATTCTCAGGTATCATCTCTTCCCTCCCGATCATGGATAAGGCCCGAAGATTCAATGAGCAGCGCTCCATGAACCCCTCCAGGGCTCGCTACTGAGATAAGTGAGCGCGTTCCGGCCGGTTCACAGCAGGCGGCGGTGATCTGAAGCAGAGGGAGGGTGGAAGATTCTCCCAATAGATCCTTCAGATTTACCCCTTCGGGGAGGTGGTTTCCGAAGAGCGCTTCGGTTGCTCTGATTTCGAGCTCATCGAGATGAGGGATGCCATTGGAGGCCGCAAAATAACGGTGCACCGTCTCTTCACCCGTGGCTGTTTTCAGGACTGCGAGATGAGTTTTCCAGCCGGTCGGCCAATGGAGATTTTTCGCCGGCGACGTGAGATAGCCGGCTCCGATAATCTTCCCATAACGCCCCGGTCCTCGGGTCAGCAAGAGAGCGACAGCTCCTTCTCCCGGCAGGAAGCCCGGCGCGACGGAATCGCGCCTCTGGCGATGACAGCCGAGCAGGCTATAGGCTTCGAGAACTTTCTGCGAGAGGTAATCGACAGAGCCGGCAATGCACAGGTCGACGGCTGACTGCAGCATCTGAATTCCGGTAAATGCCGAGAGGAAACCGGAAGCGAATTTTGAGGAGACTGTGACGCTGGGTCCCTGTATTCCGTTTTCAATCGCAGCGTTGCAGCTTGAGGCGTTTGCGGATGTGAGCGTAAAAAGAGCGGGGCTGACCCCGTTCGGCCCGCTTCTGACCAGATCGTCCAGGTACTCCGCAATCACCGCGCTTTGGGTTTCACAGGAAAAGACCATCCCCATCTGATTAAGCTCTTCCTGAGCAATCTCTCTTCCCGATTCCCGCAGGGCAAGATGTGTGACGGCAATGGAGAGTTGCGAGAAGATGTCATACTTGCGGATTCGTTTTGGAGCAATAAATTCCTTTGGTTCAAACCCTTCAATCTGGGCGGTTTCCTGCGCGATGATCTGTTCCGTCGGAAAGCGGCGAATTTTTCCGATTGCTGTCTTGCGGGCGAGATAATTCTCCAAGAAACGATGAGGGTGATTCCCCCAGGGGGTAATGAGACCGATTCCTTCGATTCCAGCCAGCATGGCTCTTTTCTTCCTCCGTGCCGGGCACATTTAAGATTGTTCGATGCGAGTTGTCAAGACGATTGACTTTTGGGGAGGAAAAATTCAGATTCAAAGGGAGACTCAGGGAGAGGAGTCTGATGAAAAATGACTTATCAGCTTACTGAATCGGATTGGTTTAACCCCGGAAATTTCACGCGGGAGTTGCGTTATGGCTCTTGCAGTGAGGACGTTCTTTCGGAGATCAAGGCGCTGAAGATTGAAAAGAACGGTCGTGTTTTGGCTGTCACTGGAGGCGGGGGGCGGGTTCTTGGGCTTCTTACGGAGGACCCGGCGGAAATTGTGGCAGTGGATATCAATATCCATCAAAGCCGGGTATTAAAGCTCAAGATAGCGGCGATGAAGGCGCTTAATCACCGTGAATTCCTGGTCTTTCTTGGATGGTGCGGTCGCCCCCAGAATCGCGATCGCCTCTGGATGCGGGTGCGGGAGAACCTCGATTCGAATACAGCCTCTTATTGGCAGGGGCGTATCGATTCTGTCCGAGAGGGAATACTCTACAGCGGAACGTTCGAACGGAGCTGCCGCAAGATTGCGGGAATCTTCGCGAAAATGAATCGCCGCAAGAGGGTCCGACTCTATGCGTCGCGAAGCCTTGCTCAGCAGATAAAATTCCTCCCTTTCGGGTGGAGGATGATCGTCGCGATTTCCCAAAGACTTTTGAAGTTTCGTCGACTGGAACTCTTTTTTTCCTCATCCGGCAGGGGAATCGGTTTGATTCGCAGTCTCATGATCTCGATCATTTTGATGGGTGTTCTTTTCAATGCCCTTCGCTCTCAACGGGTCAGAAACAGCCATTTTCTTCAATTGATTTTGGTTGGCAGATACGTGAGTGCGCGCTCGCTCCCGCGATATCTCCAGCCTGAGTTCTATGAATCGATTCAATCCCGACTGGATCGTATTCGAGTCCGGGAGGGGAGGGTGGACGAAGTTTTAAAGAGCTATCCAGCAGGCTATTTCGACGGTATTTCACTCAGCAATGTTCCGGCTTTTCTGGTGCCAAAAGAGTTCCTTCGTCTCATGCGAATCGTCTGGATTCGGTTAGCGCCAGCCGGTCGGGTTGTTTACCGACAATTCGTCTTAGCGCGAAGACTCAATCGTCATCTTGCCAGACGGTTCGCGAGAAACGATGATCTCGAAGCCGAGCTGATGCAAACTGACCTCGCGATGGGTCATGGTTTTTTTATCGGGACAAGACTGCCGTTGACGACAGAAGAAGAAGATGGGTTGGATCGATCGGATTCGCGGGGCTCTCTTTGTAGGGAGGAAAGGGGGGAAATGGAGAAAAGGAGGGAAAGACTTGGATGGCGAGCCTTCTCAGCTTGTGGTAAGGAATAAGGAATTCTTGCAAAAAATTAAAAGGAGAGGTGAGGCGGTTTAGTGAGCGAGAGTTCCGGTTCGATACAAGTTTCTGCAGAGAGGGCGCCGACCTATTCGATTCCGAGGGCGCTGTTTCTCCTCTCGGGTTCGACTCTTCTCAGCCGGATCTTCGGGTTGGCGCGTGAAATTGCAATGTCAGCCCTTTTCTCGCCAATGGTCACCGATGCCTTTATTGTCGCTTTCCGCATCCCAAACATTCTTCGTCGACTCTTTGGAGAGGGGGCACTCTCGGTTTCCGTTGTTCCGGTGATGACGGAGTATCACTATAAAGAAGGATCAGCAGAGACTCGCTCTCTGGTGAATGCCCTTTTTTCAGTGGCATTGATTGTCTTGGGTGTTCTGACCCTCGCCGGTATTTTGGGGGCGCCGTGGATTGTAAAACTCCTTGCGCCGGGGGAGGGTTTTTCGGCGGTTCCCCGCAAGTATGAGTTGACCACCACGTTGGTGCGTTTCACGTTTCCCTATATCTTTTTTGCTGGGATGGTTGCCCTCTGCATGGGGGTTCTCAACACAAGGAAGCACTTTTTCGCGCCCGCATTTTCCCCCGTTATTTTCAATCTGGTTCAGATTGCGGCGATGGTTGGGCTTGGGCGGGTGCTTGGATACAGCGGGATTGAAATGGGGATTGGGGTGTTGGCGGGAGGAACCCTTCAGCTCCTGCTTCAAATGCCCTATCTGAAATCGAATGGCGTTTGGCCGGCTTGGAATCCGCATTTTAGTCATCGCGGTGTGAGGAAAATTGGGCGCCTCATGGCCCCCTCTCTGCTCGGATTATCTGCCGCTCAGCTCTCCTCCGTGATCATGCTGATGTACGCTTCTTTTCTCCCGGAGGGGAGCATTTCGTATCTTTTCTGGGCCGATCGCCTGATGGAGCTTCCTCTGGGTGTCCTTGCTGTTGCGGCGGGGACAGCTTCTCTCCCAGTGATGTCGGAGCTGGCACAGGAAAAGAATTTGAAGGGGCTCTATCACTACACCGTCAAGAGCCTGCGACTTTTGTCTTTCTGCGCGATTCCGGCCACCGTCGGGTTGGTTGTATTGAGAGAGCCGATTGTCCGCGTTCTTTTTGAGCGGGGAAAATTTGGGCCTGAAGATACCGTCGCAACTGCAGCTGCGCTCCTTTATTATGCTTTCGGTCTTTGGGCCTCTGCTTCAGTCCGGATGATTGCGCCGGCGTTTTACGCTCTGCAAAATGCGAAAATTCCGGCGCTGAGCGCTCTGCTTGCTGTAGCGATCCAACTCAGCTACGGCTGGTGGATGATGAAATCGCTAGGTCACAGTGGACTTGCTTTGGCCACCTCCATCGGGTTATGGGCCAATTTTCTCCTTCTCTTTGCGATCCTTTCGCGTCGATGCGGCGTCGTGGATGCTGCAAACATCTTGAAGGAATTAGTGACTGCGTTGGGGCAGATTGTGATTGCAAGTGCCGCAATGGGCCTCCTGGTTCATCTCTTATGGAATAGAGGGATCTCTGCGACGATCCCTTCCGGCGGATGGGAAGAGGGGGTCGTTCTTTTTTCTGTCATTTTCATCGGAGCGCTCGCCTATTTTGCTGCAGCGTGGCTCATGAGATGTGAAGACATTCACGATCTTAAGAAAAAACTGGTGAAAAATTTATGACCTTGCGGGTGCTTTGAAGCATTCCACATTTTTTGTGGATAACTGGGGGACAACATGTGTATGGGAGAAGGTAAGTCGGGAAGAATGCTTGATTTTAAGCAATCTGACGCAAATTTGTGCAATTTTGAGGGGTGGATTTCATAGGCGGAAAATGATAAAGTAAAGTCAAGATGTTAACGACTCCCCTTGAAGTATCTGTGGAGAGTGCAAGTGAGCGGGTCCATTGCAGTTCGAAACCTTCAGCGAAAATATGCTGTTTCTCTCTCCGAGGTTGAAAAAAGAGTAAAAGTTATTCTTGAAGTCATGCACTCTCCATTTTATCTGAGTGTTGCCTTTGTAGGAGAAAAAAAGATTGCAGA
>JACQJE010000097.1 GCA_016205125.1 Deltaproteobacteria bacterium
CTCCACGCGCCTCGTCGCTGGTGGATCTGCGGTTATCGCACTGAAGGTGGAGGATTTTGAGCACCCTAACGAGGTTAAGCCTCAGAAATAACTTGCTTTTTTTATTCTTTTTCAGTAATAAAAGGGGCTTTCGTTCGGCGATCATCAAAACAGGAGAAGCGGAATCTATGAATGCGAAACCTCTCTCCCATTGCAGTGCCCAACGCAATGATCGTAAAGTGTATTTCGTGCCTCCACTTCTACTCTTGATTTTTCTCTCCTTTCAAGAGATTTCTTCCCCTGCATTGGCGGCTGAGAATCCGTGGTTCGCCCGTCTCCTCAGCGAAACCTTGTTAAAAGCGGCAATTCACGTCAAACCTTTTGGCGGCATTCGGAGTCTCAGACGGTATGATCTCGAGCGCTTTATGCCGGGCATGCTGAACTCAGCCATTGAGGAGATCGTTCTGAAACAGCCACTGACTGCTGAAGAACTGAGTCTCCTCTCAATCGCGGCCAGAGAAATCCGTCTGCGCCTTACAAATCCGAAGGAACTGGAGACGTTGCTGAGTGAACAATTTGGCTCTCTATCCTCCACCCAGAATCCGGAGATCTTACGCGTTGTAGAGGCGCTAAATAAGGCGCTAAATACGGATTCCCGTTTTAACTCCTTGACAGAAGACTCCAGCGCCGCAGGACTCGAAACAATGCCTGTCGATAATTATATCGATGAAGATCCCGGAAATTATTCCCTGGAGGCGATTCGTCGCGACAATCTGGAGGCGCTTCGTCCCGACATCAAAAAGCTTTTTGATCTTAATAGTCCTGACGTGGTTCTGATGCTACTCCGCTCTCATCTGCACAGTGCGCCTGAAGAAGCGCATGAGGAAATTTTGGCTCAATTTCGAGAGCATCTCCTTCAATGGTCCAAAGAAGATGTGTCCAGAATCGCCAGGAAACTTCTCATTGATCTTCGGTATCAACCTGCCTCTCCCAAGCCGGTGGTTGTTAAACTCCTCACTCAACTCTTTGCCTCTGTTCCTTTCCGCTCAGAGGGCTCCTGGCCTGCTGAATTTCCTCCCAGTCGTGATTCCATTACAGCCCTTCACACGCAATTCCAGAACTGGCTCATCACTCAGCTCGACGAAATCCTACTTTCCGGCCGCTTGCCCAATCCAAAGCATCTTCCGCCAACCGATCTTAAAATTCTTCTTAATGCCGCAGTCTCCGCGGGGGATCGTCGCATCATCCCCTCTCTCCGCCTTGCCTGTAATCGTCTGACTGCCTATGGAACAGAAGAGCAGAGGCGGCTCGCTTTGCAGACGCTCGAAACCCTCAGAGAAAAGATCTCAAACGATGGCCACTTTTGACAATAGTGACTCGAGCCTAAAATCCGCCACCCACCTTGCAGCGTCCGAGGAGTCGGTGGATCAAGGGAACCTGTTCTTGCGCGCCTGCCGGGGTGAGGGAGTCGAGCGACCTCCAATCTGGCTGATGCGGCAGGCCGGCCGCTATCAGCCGGAATACCGGGAGCTGAGAAAAAAACACTCTTTTCTGGAACTCTGTCAGACACCTGAGCTCGCCGCGCAAGTGAGTCTGATTCCCTTTCGATATTTTCCGGCAGATGCGGCCATCATTTTTTCAGATCTCCTTGTCCCCTTGCTTGCAATGGGTGTGGAAATTGAATATCGCGATGGGGGGCCCGAGATCCACTCCCCTCTGCGTTCTCCCGATGGGATCAGAAAGCTCTCTTCAGCGACATTTTCCACTGACCAGACACCCATCGCTTCGGCCATCCGACAGCTGAGATTGCACCTCCCCCCGGAAACCCCGATTATCGGCTTTGCAGGGGCCCCTTACACCCTTGCCTCATACCTTGTGGAAGGGGGAGGTTCCTCGCACTTCTCACACATCAAGGAAATGATCTACTCCCATCCGATGCCTTACACCCTTCTCTGCCAAAAACTGGTCGCCGCAATTGCCGACTTCCTCAGCGTTCAGATTGAAGCGGGCACTCATGCGGTACAGATCTTTGATACGTGGGCCGGCCATCTCTCCCCCGAAGACTACCGCAACCACGCGCTCCCCCCTTTACAGCGACTCATCGAGCGGGTTAAAGGCCGCCATCCATCTGTACCGGTCATCTACTATGTGAACGGGATCGCGCACCTCATCGCGGATGCGGCGCAATCAGGAGCAGACGTCTTGAGTTGCGACTGGCGCGCGAATCTGGAGGAGGTGAGGAAAAGGATCCCCCGAACGATCGCTCTTCAGGGGAATCTCGATCCAGCCCTGCTCCTTGGAAGTCTGGAAAATCTTGCCAGCCGGGCCCAGGCACTCCTCAACCAGATGGCACCGGGCGGCCGTTATATCTTTAACCTGGGACATGGCATTCTCCCTTCCACACCGGTTGAATCGGCGCAGTTTCTGGTGAAACTTGTTCGAGATTGGCAAAGAGGATAAAGATCCGCATGAGCTATCGTTGACCGTTGAAAAATCGAGTATTTGAGGTAAAAGCCATGCAACAACCGATCGGGATCCTATTGTTCAATCTTGGTGCTCCGTCCAATCTGGATGAAGTCGCCCCTTTTCTTCACGAACTCTTCACAGACCCCGACATCTATCCAGCCCGCATCCCCGTCTTTTTCAAGAAAATGATCGGCACAGCTCTCGCCCGCTCAAGAATAAAACATTCCCGCGCTATCTACGAAGCAATCGGAGGGGGCTCTCCCCTGCGCGACATCACAGAGCGCCAGGCCAGGAAACTGGAAGAGCATCTCAACAGCGCGGGCTTGACAGCCCATGTCGAGGTCGCCATGCGCTACTCATCACCCACGGCAGATGAGAGTCTCGGGAAACTCCTCGCCAAAGGGATCTCGACTCTGATCCCCCTTCCCCTCTATCCTCAGTTTTCGACAGTCACCACCGGTTCCAGCTTGAAAGTGCTCACTCAATCGCTCGAAAAACAGGCTGGTCTCAAGATCCTCCCGATCATAGACTGGTGCGGCTATCCTCCTTACATTGAGGCCTGCGCGCGCCGCATTGAAGCAGCAGTGCGAGGAGCGGAAACAAACTCTCCCTTTCAAAAAAACGAAAGGGTTCTCCTTTTCAGCGCTCACAGTCTTCCACTCCGAATCATCAAAAGGGGAGACCCCTATCTCCTTCAAACCGTTCACACTTGCCAGAGAATCGCCAGCGAACTCCAGACAGATCTCCCCTGGAGCCTCTCCTTTCAGAGCCGGGCAGACATGAGAAGATGGCTTCGCCCATCCACCCAGGAGACCCTCATTCAGTTGGGTCGGGAAGGGGTAAAGAGTGTCGTGATCTTTCCGGTGAGTTTTGTGTCAGATCACTCGGAAACACTTTATGAAATCGATATTCAATACAAGAAACTGGCTGAGGAAGCGGGTATAAAACAACTGATTCGGGTCCCCTCTTTCAACGACGACGCGGATTTCATCGGAATCCTCGCCTCTCTCGTCCAACAGCGAATCTCCCGTTAGTGTAGTACTCCGTAACACTAATTACTGACAGATGCATTCTGTCTCTGAACTTTATCAGTAATTAGTGTTACGCAATAGTAGTGTCTCTCAATTAGCTTTAATTTTTTCCCCTCTCCCCTTGTGGGAGAGGGTTAGGGTGAGGGGGCCTTAA
>JACQJE010000007.1 GCA_016205125.1 Deltaproteobacteria bacterium
GGGCGGAGGAGATCGCGCTGGCAGACTCTGCCCCTTCTGCGGCGACAAGAGCCATTAAAAGATAGCCAGTATGGGCGATGCTGGAATAGGCGAGCATTCTCTTGAGATTCGTCTGACGAATCGCGGCTAAGTTTCCAAGGGTCATCGTCAGAACGGCAATCCACCATACCGCCTCTGTCCATTCCGCTTTCAGGGAAGAGAGGCCGACAAAGGTGACGCGCAGGAGGGCTGAAAAAGCAGAGATTTTTACGCCAGCCGCCATAAATGCCGCAATCGGGGTGGGGGAGCCCTCATAGACATCGGGGACCCACATGTGAAATGGGACAGCCGCGATCTTGAAGGCGAGGCCGACAAAAAGGAAGAGGAGTGAAAGCCAAAAGAGGCCATTGGTCTTTTCGAGGATCAAGAGCTGTCTTCCGATCTCTCCAACCTGGGTCGTCCCAGTGGCCCCGAACATCAACGCGATCCCATAGAGTAAAAATCCCGATGCAAATCCACCGAGAATGAGGTACTTCATCGCCCCTTCATTGGCGAGCCGGTCTCTCACCTGGTAGCTGACTAAGACATAGAGGGCCAGAGACATTGTCTCGATCGAGAGGAAGAGCATGAGTAAATCGGCTGAACTGGAAAGAAGCATCATTCCGGCCATAGAGAGGAGGACAAAAAAGGAGTACTCCGCGGAAGGGAGGCGGCTCGTCCGAATAAAGCGGGTGGAGAGAACGATGGTGATGCCGCCGATCGCGAGGATCAGAAACTCGACAAAGAGCGTGAAACGGTCAACCACAAGCATCCCCCCAAAAAGCGCCCCTGCGGGGGCCTGCCACTGCGAACAGGCGGCCACGGCAGACATCGCTATTCCCCAGAGGCTCAGCAGAGAGGTGTAGAGCGCTTCATCGCTCGGGAAGAGCGCTTCGATCACCAGGATAAAGGTCGCTGTGATCACCAGGACAAGCAGGGGTGAGAGCTGAATCAGGTCGGCACCCAGGCGGTTCAAAATGGCGAGATCAACGAAATTCATCATTTTGCAATGTCCTCGCCATAAAGAGAGAGCTGGTAATCGCTGTAATGCCGAGCAAGATGTGAGACCGAAGCGGTCATCTTTTCGAGAATCGGTCTCGGATAAAGCCCCATCAGAAAGACAAAGGCGACAAGAAGACCCAAAGCGGCTCGCTCGCGCCAGTTGAGATCGCCCCCTTCTCCATGCGTCTGAAGCTTTCCGTACATGACGCGCTGGAACATCTGCAGCATGTAAACCGCTCCCAGCACGATCCCCAGAACGGCTGCTGCGGCAAACCACTTGTGGGTCTGAAAGGTTCCAAGGAGGATGAGGAACTCTCCGACAAACCCATTCGTTCCCGGAAGGCCAATAGAGGAGAGAACGAGGATCAGAAAAAAGGTCGCAAAGAGGGGAATGGCTCCACTTAAGCCTCCCAGCTTTGCGATGATCCGGGTATGACAACGGGTATAAATGCAGCCTACGGCAAGAAAGAGAGCTCCCGTCGACACTCCGTGACTGAGCATCTGATAGAGACCCCCCTGAATCGCTGTTTCATTGAGCGAGGCAATCCCAAGGACGACAAACCCCATGTGGCTGATGCTCGAATAAGCGATCAGTTTTTTGAGGTCGGGCTGAACCATCGACACCATCGCTCCGTAAAGGATGCCGACAAGCCCCAATGCCATTAACCAGAAGGAGAGTTCCACTGCCGCTTCAGGGAAGAGGGGGATCGAAAAACGGATCAGACCGTACGCCCCCATTTTCAGGAGAATCCCAGCCAGAATCACACTCCCGACTGTAGGCGCTTCGACGTGGGCGTCGGGGAGCCATGTATGAAACGGAAAGAGAGGGATCTTGATGGCAAAGGCAAGGAAGAAGGCAAGAAAGGCGAGGAGCTGGGGATTCTTCCACCCCTCAGCAACGGGGATTTGCGTCTTGTAGAGATCGAGGAGATTCGTGGTGAGCACTCCAAATTGTGCCTCATGCATGTAGACGACGTAAAGGATGCCAGCCAGCATCAGAAGACCGCCCACGACGGTATAAAGAACAAACTTGTACGTCGCATAGATTCTCCGGTCTCCTCCCCAGACACCGATGAGAAAATACATCGGCACCAGCATCATCTCCCAGAAGATGTAAACGAGGAGAATATCGAGGGCGACAAATGCCCCGATCATCGCCCCTTCCAGCCAGAGGAAAAAGAGAGCAAACATTTTGACATTCTGGCTGATGGAGCAGGAAGCATAAATCAGAGAAATAAAAACGAGGAACGCAGTCAGAAGAACCAGGAAGAGGCTGATTCCATCAATTCCGACGAACCAACTCGCCCCAAGCTGGGGGATCCACTCTACCCGATGGGCAAATTGAATCGCATGGGAGGTTCCGTCAAAGAGGGCATAAAGCACCCCTCCCAGGAAAACTTCCACTGCGCCAGTGAAAATTGCGCCGATCCAGATAAAGCGCGTCTGCCGGGCGGGAACAAAGAGGAGCGCAATCCCTCCAACAAAGGGGACGAGCACCAAGAGTGTGGCCAAGAATGTGGGTGAAAATTTCATCTCAGCATTCTCAAAAAGACAAAGACCCCAAATATCAGGCCGCCGAAGAGCATCGCAAGCGCATAGCTCTGAAGAAGTCCCGATTGCACAAAACTGAGCAGCGTACTCCCCGTTCGCGCGACAACCGCGACACCATTGACTGAACCATCGACCCCTTTCACATCGACAATCTGCCACAAAGAGGTCGAAAACCGGACGTAGGGGCGGACAATGAGCCAGTCGTAAAGTTCATCGAGCCAATACTTATTGAGCAAAAGGCGATAGATGGGGCTCAATCCCTTTGCCAAAGAAGTGGTCCAGTCAGGGCGCTTCAGAAAGAGGAGAAGAGCCGCAGAAGAAAGTCCGACGGCAATCAGTGACGCCAGCGCCATGGCAACCCCTTCTCCCAAAAGAGGGGCCGCTTCGTGAACGCGGATCTCCCCTCCGATCAGCGGAGAGAGAAAATGGCTCAGCCGTTCTGCGTAAGATTCCGGAGCAAAAAGGTGCGGGAGGTTGAGAATTCCCCCGAAAGCAGAAAGGAGAGCCAACACTGCCAGAGGGAGCGTCATGTTCGCGGGGAGTGCATGCTCGGCTTCTCCGTGAGCGATTCTACGTCGTTCACCCAAAAAGACGAAGTAAAAAAGCCGGATCATGTAAACGGCAGTCAATGCGGCGGCAATGAGCGCCAAAAGCCAAGTCAGACGGGAGAAAGAGGTTCCCTGGGAGAGAACCTTCCAGAGGATCTCATCTTTACTGAAAAAACCGGACAATCCGGGAATCCCTATAATAGTCAGTGTGGCAAAAAGAAAGGTCCAGTAAACAAGAGGGGCTTGCCGGCGCATCCCCCCCATTTTGCGGAGATCGTGCTCTCCGTTCAGAAGGTGAATGACAGCGCCAGCTCCCAAAAAGAGAAGCGCTTTGAAAAAGGCATGCGTCACCAGATGGAAAATAGCCGCGTCATAAGCGCGAGAGCCAACAGCCAAAAACATAAAGCCGAGCTGGCTGATCGTTGAATAGGCTAACACCCGCTTGATATCGGTCTGAGTCAGTGCAACGGTCGCCGCAAAGAGAGCGGTCATGACACCCACCCCCGCGATCGCATCGGAGACAACAGGAACCAGGCTATAAAGGAGATTGAGCCGGACAATCATATAGACGCCGGCCGTGACCATCGTTGCCGCGTGGATCAGCGCGCTGACAGGGGTCGGACCCGCCATCGCGTCTGGGAGCCAGACAGAGAGGGGGAGCTGAGCCGATTTACCGACAGCGCCCCCAAAGAGAAGGAGGGCTATAGCGCTTAAAAGCCCCCATTGAATCTCGGGGGTCAGAGATTGCCACAAAGGGGACAGCTCACTAATGGAGAGCGTCTTCCACTGCGCAAAGATCAAAAAGAGTCCGAGAAGAAAGGCTGCGTCCCCGATCCTATTGACGATAAACGCTTTTTTTCCGGCCTCTGCTTTCTCTTCATCCTCCCACCAAAAGCCGATCAGAAGATACGAACAGAGCCCCACTCCCTCCCATCCGACAAACAACACCAAGAGGTTGTCCGCGAGAACAAGGAGGAGCATGGCGGCCGTAAAGAGGTTGAGAAAAGCGAAGTAACGTCCAACCCCTTTATCTTCTGCCATGTACCCGATCGAATAGAGGTGAATGAGAAAGCCGACCCCTGTGACGACAAGAGCCATTGTGGCAGAGAGGGGATCAAAGCGGAGATTCCAGAAAACCGGACTCCCTGCTGAAAAGGATAACCACTGACCGAGGCTTGTCTGGAACATTCTCTCGGGAATGGGCATCTGCAGAAGTTGGAGAGTGAGCCAGCCAAAGGCTAAAAAGGACAATCCCACAGATCCTGTCCCGATCCACCCAAACCATTTTCGCGGCAGAGTGCGGCAAAAAATACCGTTGACCAGAAAGCCGAGCAGAGGCAAAAAAAGACCCATGGCAATCAGAGTCGGTATCTCTTGCATCAGTTGCATTGGCTCCATCCTTTAACCTTGCATTTGGTTCAGTTCATCGACATGAACTGTTTTGAGATTGCGGAAAATAGCAACCACGATGCTGAGTCCTATCGCCGCCTCAGCCGCGGCCACCGTCATAATAAAAAGCACCATGATCTGGGGATCGAGAGAATGTAGCTCTCTCGACAAGGCAACAAGGGCAATATTGGCGGCATTGAACATCAGCTCCAGCGACATCAGGACAACGAGAATATTCCTCCGGTAGAGGACACCCAGAACCCCTATTGAAAAAATCACACCGGAGAGCATCAGACCCCATGTCGGATACATACTGCACCCCCCGACAAAGCGGGAGCTTTTTTGGGGCGCTGAGCTAATACCACACTTCCGATGATAGCGATCAACAAAATAAGAGAGGCCACTTCAAAAGGGAGTGCATAGTGAGAGAAAAGGTATTGAGAGAGCGCCTGCACATCACCCCCCTCCTCAACGATGGCATTTAATGGATGTGAACCCGCTTTCCCTGTGACACTTTGGCTCCACCAGGTCCAGACAATCAGAGATCCTAAACTCAAGCTGAGGAAAAAAGCGAGCATTTTGAAAACACCGAGGCGGGGGAGTTTGAGCTCTTGCGAACTAAACTGGACGACCATGACCACAAAGATAAAGAGGACTGTAATGGCCCCCGCGTAGAGAAGAACTTGAAAGACCGCAATCAGATAGGCCTCGTAGAGGACAAAAATGGCCGCGATCGAACAGAGGGTTCCAACCAAAGAAAGTGCGGACATCAGCGGATTTCTCATGAACACCACGCCCAGAGCAGAGGCGATCGCGGCCAGACCAAACAGGAGAAAAAGCGCTGATGTCATTGAGGCGGGCCCTCCAGCCAGTAGAGGAAAACGGCTGTGATTAAGACATTCACCAGAGAAAGAGGAAGGAGACGCCGCCAGCCAAGCTCCATCAACTGATCATACCGAAAACGGGGAAGAGTAAAGCGGACCCAGACAAAAAACCAGAGGACAAGCGCGAGCTTGACAGAGAAGACCAAAAGCTGGGAGATCGGGAGAACGACCTCCTGAAATCTCTCCGCAATCAGCAGACTTAACAGGGAATCAAAACCTGGAAAATGCCAGCCTCCCAAAAAAAGAAGGACCATGAGAGCAGACATCGTGAACATGTGCAGATATTCTGCCAGGAAAAAGGTCGCAAATTTCAATCCGCCATACTCTGTGTGATAGCCTGCGACCAATTCTGACTCCCCTTCCGGCAAGTCGAAGGGGATCCGGTTCGTCTCTGCAAAAGCGGTCACCCCAAAGAGGAGAGCGGAAAAGGGCTGAAGGAAAATCCCCCACCGCGGAATCAGATCAATGAGAAAACCGGATTGGAGACGAACCATCTCCTTTAAACTAAAGGTCCCATAAATGAGGATCATGCTGACCAATGCCAAACCCATCACGACTTCGTAACTGATCATCTGAGAAGCCGCTCTCAGCGCACCCAACACTGAAAATTTGTTATTCGATGCCCATCCGCCAAAAAGGGTCCCGTAAACACCCAGCGACGCAACAGCAAGCAGGAAAAGCAGGCCGACATGGAGGTCTGAAATATGAAAAGGGATCACCCGGACTCCAAAAACGAGATGTTCCCCAAAGGGGAGCACGGCAATGGCGAGAAGCGCCGGAACAAAAGCAAAGAAAGGGGCCGCAAAATAGAGAAATCGATCTGCCTGAGGAAGAACAGCGGATTCCTTAAAAAGAAACTTGACCCCATCGGCCACTGGCTGGAGCAGACCGAATGGACCGACCCGATTGGGACCCATTCGATCCTGAATTACTGCCATTCCTCTCCGCTCCACCCAAGTCAAAAAAGGGAGGAGGGAGAGGACAATGCCGACAATGACAAAGACCATAACGGCCCGTATGAGAAGGTCTATCGTATCCAGATTAATCCCTCCACTCCAAAGCGCCTTTGCGCCAGACATAGAGAAAAGCAACCGCGAGAAAAAGAATAAAAATTAATA
>JACQJE010000089.1 GCA_016205125.1 Deltaproteobacteria bacterium
ATTAAAATGCGTGCAGATTCGAGAAGAAAGGCGTAGGTTTCAACAAAGGGCAGCGTGCCCGGATCAGGGGCGTAAGGTCTTGGCCAATGCCCAAGATATAATCGAGCTTGAAAAGTAAAGAGAAAAACAGCCCCCAGCCATAGCAAAGGCATTATGCTAAGAAATAACATTCCTAAACCTAAACTCTTTGTTAGAAACCACTGTTTTTTAGGAAACAAGATTATCCTCAGTCTTTATGTTTTTCTTGGTTCTTAGAAAAACGGTGCCTTGTCCGACAAAGACGAGATTATATACTCAATACACCAGGTCAGTCACCTCTTTGCCGACGGAGCGGGTGAGGCCGGCGAGTGACATGTTGTAATCCATGATGGCGCGGTAATACTCTTCCTGTGTCTTGGCGTGGCCGACGACGGAATCGACCACTTCCTTGGTGTCTCCGAGTCCGAAGTTAAAGGCGAAGGCAGATTGCAGGAGCCATTTCTTTGCATTCTCGCGCCCTGTATCGGCTATTTTAACCCTCTCATCTGCCTCCTGAAGTTCACGATAGATCTTGCGGATCTGTGCCGGAATGCCATTGGCGGCGAAGGTTCTCTTTGCGAGCACTTCATTCTGCTCCGCTTTGAGCTGATTGACCCTGGCGCGGGTATTCCAGAAATCGAGATCCCACTTAGCCACCAAGCCTGCCCCACCGTAGCTTCGGTTCCAGATGTCATAGGCATAGGGGCTCCCCTGGTCATCGCGAACATTCGTATAGGCAAAATCGAAGAGCGCGCCGACCAGGAACATCGGATAATAATTCGCCTTCTCAGCGCGCACCAGGGCATCTTTTGCCGCAATCCCATCTTCGATCAGCGCGTATTCAGGGCGGTGCTTTTTGGCAAGCTCGATATAGCCATTCAGCGGATGAACGGTGGCTTTCTGCCGGACCAGTTCATGAGTGGCTGTGTCATACTGCTGATCTGTGGTGGAGGCCCCCATGCCGATAGTGAGTGCAAGGCGGGCACTCTCTGTCGCTGTCATGGCGAACTGTTCGTATTTGAGGACCTCGGCCAGAAAGGTGTTGAGTTTGTATTTGTCCTGCTTGGTCACCTCTCCAGATTCCTTCTTGAGGAGTTCATCGACGCGATCGATCACTTCAGTGAGTTTGTCTTTGGAGAGCTTGAGTTTCGACTTCATCTCAGCCGCATACTGAATGGTATAGAAGTAACGCTTGATTTCGAAAGAGAGATCGTTCGCAGAGATCTCTCTCTGCTTCTCCGCGACAGAGACACCATGGCGAGCCGCCTCTTTGTAGGAAGAGATCTTTCCCCACGTGTAGAGGGGGACGAAGCTGGTGATGTTGCTGATGATCCAGGGACCCCATTCAGAGGTGTCATCGGTCGAGGAGATGGCGTTGCCGCGGTCTTCAAATGTTGCGGTCAGGATGTTTTGCGTGCTGATCTTTGGGAAGACGGCGTAATTTGCCTCATCCAGCTGAGCCTCCGCCTTCTCCACGCGGTGGCGGACTTCCGTCATCGTCGGATTCTCTTTGAGTGCTTTTTTGAGCGCCTCTTCGAGTGTCACCTTTTTGAGATCCTCTGCTTCTTCCTCCGCATAGGCCGGCAGGATCGCTGTGCTCAGAAGCGAAAGGCTCAACAGAATGGCGCAGACGGAGAGTTTTTCCTTCCGGGTTACGGTCGGCTCAGGCGCGGATTTTCGCGCGCGCCTCTGCTCCAACACTTCCACCATCGCGGGGAGGAGTGTCATGGATGAGAGAAAACAGCTGGAAATCCCAATCAGAGCGAGCCAGCCGATGCTCTTCAATCCTTGATGATCTGCGAAGATCATCGCTCCAAAGCCGAGCATGGTTGTGAGCGCAGAAAGGATAATGGCACTTCCGGTGTGTCTCATGGCATACACGATATTTCCCCCCCCTTTTTCCTGGTAACGGTGAAAAAGATGAACGCTGTAATCTTCTCCCAAACCCAGAATCGCCGGGAAAATAACGGCATTGAGAAAGTTGAGCTCAATGTCAAAAAGATACATGAAAGCGCACATGGAAAGGAGTCCGGAGAGGAGCGGGATAAAGATAATCAACGTTCCCCGGATAGTGCGGAACTCGGCAAAGATAATGAGGAACATCACCAGAAAAGTCCCCGCCATCGCCTGGATGCCGTCTTTTTTAATCAGCTCAAGGATTTCGGAAAAAATACTCGCCTCCCCGGAAATCCGCACTTCATAACCATTGGAAGAGGTGACATCCCTCTTAAACTCTTCAATCTCGTGGGCATAATCGACAATCTTCTTTCCGTGCCAGAGATCGATTCCCGGATAGATAAATACAAAAGTCCCTGTATCTGCTGGATCTGCGGGCTCGTACTGCTGAAGAACAGATTGCGGGAGATCCTCTGCTGTAAAAGGTGTGGCATTGACCCACATCCGAAGGTCGTCAACCAGCTTGCGCTCGTCTTTGGCAACAAAATTCAGAACCTTGTCGTTAGCCAGAATAGCGATATCGCGGACCACTTCGAGCTTCTTCTCCTGATCCTCTGGAACAAAGGTATAGATGGAGACGGTCTTGTGAATCGTAGAAAAACCGCGCTCCTTGATCTTTTTTTCCCGCACCTCATCCGCGATCTTTTTCACATTGATCGCAAAGGTCTCTGGTTTGGCATAAATGACAGTGGGAGAGAGGGAAACTTCGAAATCGCGGCTGATGTATTCCTGAATTTCGAGCGCCTGACTCTCATATCCCTGAAGTTTCCGAAAGTCATACTGAAAGCGAACGTCCTTGAGATGCCAGACGGCAAACGCAATAAAGAAACACCACCCGAGGAGAACGAGTCGCGGCAGAGGAAACGATTTGAGCCACTTCATTCTTTCCACATCAGCCCGCTGAATCGCGATGGGCGGCATTGGCCGGATCCTCTCAAAGACAATCACTAGCGCGGGAAAAAGCAGGAGTCCCGCAAGAAGGGTGAAGCAGATGCCGCTGCCGGCGACAAAACCGAAGTGGGAAAAACCTTTGAAATCAGTGAAAACGAGCGACGCAAAAGCCACTGCAGAGGTGATCGCGGAGACGACCACCGCCTTCGCCGTTCCCCCCTGCACTTGAATGAGCGCCTCTTCGAGCCCCCTCCCCCTTCTCCGCTCCTCCTGGTAGCGGCAGAACATATGAATCCCAAAATCGATGCCGAGCCCCGAGAGGACAGAGATGAGAAAGGCGGTAATGACATTGAGCGAGCCGAGCACAAAGTAGCTCACCCCAAAGGTCCACGCCATCCCAATGCCGAGTGGAATAAAGATTGTCGGGATCGCTCTCACTGATTTTGTGTAAAGGATGAGAAAGAGGAACATTCCGACAATGGCGATGATTGAAGCTCTCTTGAGGTCCACAATGAGCGCGTCGGTCTGCTCGACGCGCGTCAGATAACGCCCTGTCAGATGAACCTGCAAGGTCGGGTCAACGGAAGCGGGGTTTAGCTTTTGGATCACTGCGCGCGCAGACGCGATCAGCTTGCGGCAGAAGGCGAGATCGGTTGAATCGACATTCGGCTTCGCGAGCAGAACCAGATACTTATTGTCAGAGGTGATGTAATAGTCTGAAAACTGCCTCGATGTGTATTTTTCGCGAATCTCTGTCAGATCGTATGGCTCTTCTGCTTCCATCAGCTCCACATAGAAGGGATTGAGCTTCTTTCTCTCCCGCACTACTCTTTCCGCGAGGCGCTCGCGAATGGTGATCAGATCCTCAGTATCGACATAGAGGAGCGTCTTTGCGTCAAAAAAGGGGCGGTCGATTTTGTAATCGACATAGGTAATTTCGGGGAGCTTCTCCAACTCCGGCGCCAGCATGTCGGCAAACTTCCTGGCAGATTCGACGTTTTGAGCCTCAAGCGCGAGGACGAGGTATCCGACGCCGCCCGCTTTCTCAGTGACAATATCGAGATCGATGACACTCGGCGCGTCATCAGGAAGGAGTGCGGTAAAATCGCTATTGAACCCGAGC